>JAUXBJ010000376.1 GCA_030619425.1 bacterium | reverse complement strand
GTCGTCAGAGGAGCGCCTTGATCCGTTGCCAACCTTCTTCCGGGATGACCGCCCCGACGACCCGGCAGACCTCGTAGCCGCAGGCGGAAGCGAGTTTTCCGCACTGCTCCAGCGGCAAATTGTGGACCAACCCATACAGGAAACCGGCCGCCCAGAGATCACCGGCGCCGGTGGTGTCGATGACACCTTCCGACCCGGCCGGAGCCACCCGCACGATTTCACCACCGCGAGCTATGATACTTCCTCGGGCGCCTAACTTCAGCACGGCCGTATCGGATAGCTTAGCTAATCGCTCAAGTGCTGTTTTTTCGTCTGTTTCACCGGTGTAAGCGCGCGCTTCATCTTCGTTGGCGATGAGGACGTCGACATATCTGTCGACCAGCATCTCAAGTAAACCGTGCGACTGCTCCACGACCGTGTAGCTGGCCAGATCGAGCGAGACCATCGCCCCGGCGTCATGCGCGGTGGCCATGACCTTTGTTATCAACTCGGCGTTGAACAGAAGATAGCCTTCTACGTGCACGACGGCGGTTCCTTCAAGGCACTCGCCGGTTATTTCCTCCGGGTTCAGCTCGGAAGCCGCGCCCAGGAAAGTGAACATCGACCGTTGAGCATCCGGCGTGATAATAGAGAGGACGCGCCCGGTGGGTGAGGATGATCGAAACAAGTGTGTCTGCACCCCGCTCTTGGTGAGTTCCTGCTCAAGAAGATCGCCCAGAGCATCCTCACCCCGTTTGCCGACAAAACGCGCCGCGCCGCCAAGTTGCCCGATCCCCACCACCGTATTGCAGGCTGAACCACCGGGCACCATGATGGTGCGGCCGGTCAACTTGGAAACGACCGTTGTTATGAAGGTCTCATCGACCAGCTTCATACCCCCCTTGGCAGCGTTGACCTTCTCAAGAAAAGCGTCATCCTCCCTGGCCAGCAGGTCGACCAGCGCCGATCCGACAGCAGTCACCAGGCTTTTGCGAGAACGATTTTCCGTTGCACCCATGATTACCTCACACGCAGTCCACGGTTATTGGTGTCCAGTAAACACTGTGCCCACCGATGCCTCACGATGTCAACAAGAAAGGGGCAACGCCCGGCCCTTAAGGGGCTCTTGTTGACAAAGTCATTTTGATTGTCATTGCGAGCGATCCGCCACCGGCGGAGAGCGCGGCAATCTCATACTACATGTCGCCCAACGAATTGAGATTGCCGCGTCGCTACGACACGAGTGTCTTCGCTCCTCGCAATGACGGCTCTCGGGTTTTTCAACGCTCTCTTAACCCTGAGGCTGCACCCCTTGGCAGGGCGAACGAATAGTTGAGAGCAAAAAAAGACCGGCCGCAAGAAGTAGTGACGGCCGGTCTTATATGTCAGGCAAGTATAGTTCTATGCTTTGGCGGCTTTGTCCATCTCTTCTTCAAACTTAGCCACAACTCGGTCGAGTTCCTGGGCCAGATCGTCCGGATTGGAGGAAGCGGGTGGGGGCGCATCACCATCAATCGGATCGTCGATGGTTCTTGCCGGCGGTTCTCCATCGACCGTGAGCCTATCGGTGGCAACCTCATCTCCCGGTTCCGATGTTTCGCTGTTTCCTCTCGGCTCTACGATGAACCCCGGTGGGATGTCCTCGGCCCGCGCCGTAGTCTCTACTATCTGCCCGGGTTCGGGATGCGGCTCCTCGGGCACTTCGGCGACATCGGAATCGGCTGCGTCCGCTTCCTGAGTCTGATATCTCTCGAGAGCGGCGGCCAATTCCGGGTCAATCGGCTTGGTCTCGTCATCCGCCGAGTCCGACTGCTCGTCGTCACTGCCGGTGGCTTTGGATTCGGATTTAGTCTCACTTGGCGCCTCGACTATTCGCTCGGCGGCGTTGGCTTCCTCCATCCTGATCGGTTCGCCTGATGGCGAGGGCGTACCGACTGTCTCCATCTTCTTGCGATCGACTTCGGAAGACTGGGTCACCTCAATGTCGTTGCTTTCCTTGTCTCCCGCCTCGGAACCGATGAGCTGATCGATAATGTCCAGATGCGAGGTGATAATGCTACGCACCTTGTTGAGATACGATCTTTTGGTCATTTCCGCCGTAGAGATACTGGTCTCGATTTCGCTAAGCTGCTGGGCGCGCGACCCGAGGATTTTGTCAGACTCTGTTTTAGCCTCGCTAAGGAGCAACTCCGCTTCTTTCTTGGCGTTGTTAACAGTCATGTCGGCGTTGCGGCGGGCGTCGATAGCCGCGCTCTTGATCGTGTCCTCGAACTGTCTGAGGCCGGCCAGTTGTGTCTTAAGTGAATCGATCTCCATCGACGACTTCAGGTTCTCCTGCTTGACCGCTTCAAGCGCGGCCGCAACTTGTTCCAGGAGACCTTCGACCTCATCTTTGGAATAGCCCCGCATCTGAGTGGAAAACTCATAGTTGCGGATATCGTTCGGCGACAAGTCCATAAATCACTCGCTTATCTAAAGGTTCCTTTGCTCAACTCATGACGGCTGACGACGCATTGACGGCTGTGCAAAATTGGAGCAGTCAACCGCCTTTGTTGCTCTAACCTTATTATCGTAACTTTTGGGGAAAAATTGAGCCTATTTGAATGCCGCTCAAGCCGGTTGGCGGCTCGCCGAGTCTACGCTCGGCGTGGTCCGAAAAGAGAACTGCCGACGCGGATCATAGTGGCGCCTTCGCGGATAGCCAAGGGGAAATCATCGGACATGCCCATCGAAAGGGTATCGAACTGGTCGCCCAGTCGATCGCGACCATGCTTGAACAGGTCATGACAGAGGGCGAAGGCTGAGCGAATAGCGTCATCGTCATCGATAAAGGGACCGACCGTCATCAACCCCACCAGATCGATATTGGAAAACGTCGCGACCTTCGTCAGCAACTCATCGCATTCGTCGGGCGGTACGCCGAACTTTGCGCTCTCGCCGGAGCAGTTGACTTCGACCAGGCATTCGATGCTGCGTTCCAGCCTGTCCGCCTGCCGATTGATCTCCTCGGCCAGCTTCAGCGAATCGACCGACTGGATGACATCAAAAATCTCCAACGCCTTCCTGACCTTATTGCTCTGAAGGTGCCCGATCATATGATAGCG
>JAUXBJ010000162.1 GCA_030619425.1 bacterium | reverse complement strand
TTTCGGCATGATGGAGAGCGGCACGCCAGAAGGCATAAATACGGACATCGGCGTCATTCAGATAAATCTCGGGCACAACCCTGTTCTTTAGTAACATAAGAGCAGCACCTGCCCCTCCGGCGTAGGGCTCGAAATAAGTGCAGTCCCTGAGATCATTTCGGTCAATAACGTCCGTGAGAAACTCGGAAAGAATGGCCTTCCCCCCAGGATACCGAAGTGGGCTGGGATATCTCATTGCCGATCTGTCTGCTTCCCAAAATGAAGTCGACACTGCGCGCTTGGAATCAGTCGTCTTGGGCATAGTCCGTAGTCTCGGCGTTTAAGTCCTAGCTATTTGGCACCTATCAATAGAAATATCGACATCCAAGTAATCAATGTCAACAAGTGCGTTGAGTCAGACTTAAACTTCAGCACGGAATTCAAGCATTACGGCTTCATGTTGCAGGCGAACGGATACTTGATCGATTAAGTCTATCCTTTTTGATGTTGACAAGGTCCAATAATCACTTATTTTGCAATGAGTTAGCGTACGAGTACATACATACGAACTCTCAGGATTACTGCATATTGGACGAAGTTTATACTTAGAGATATCTGTTGGAGGAGCAATGACACGATTTATAGCAGCGCTGCTACTGATAGCATTACTGGTTGGATCCGCCGCCGCCGCGGATTCGGACGAGCTTGGGTTCGGCCCGAATTTGCTTCGTAATCATCCCGATGTAACCACCTACCGCGCCAACGAGAAAGGCGTCACACGCTATGTTGAAGGAACGTTGCTGAAATCAGTTCCTTCCGGTCAGGAAGTGGCCGCAGCGATTTCGTTCTTTGAAGCCAACAAGGGCGCTTACCAAATGGTACAGCCGAGCGAAGAGCTCAAGGTCAAGCGCATAGACAATGATCAACTCGGCATGACACATGTCCGTTTCGATCAATACTACCAAGACGTCCGGATCGTTGGCGGGGTGCTTTTGGCGCATTTTACGGCTGATGGCGATCTCAAGACGGTCAACGGCTGGTACGAAGCGGATATCGACATCGACGTGTCTCCGGTGCTGACAGCCGAGACGGCGACAGAGCGCGCCGTGGAGCATCTGGCGACATTCTTTGGTGAGGGAAAACCAGACGAAGCGGAATTGGTCGTGTTCCCCTGGGAAGGGTACAATTATCTGTGCTGGCGGATGTTCCTCTGGTCGGATACGCCGATGGGACGCTGGGAGTATCTGGTCGATGCTCATTCCGGCGAGGTCGTTTTCAACGCCAACCGCATCATGGATGCCAACGACGTCGGCACCGGGATTGGCGTAATGGGTGACTGGCGCTACCATATCGATACCGATTGGAACGTTTCGCAGTACCAGATGCGCGACTACACCCGACAAGCCGGCAACAATCCTCATGGCCACGACGGTCAGATGCCGCCCGGCAGTTATATCCAGACAAATATCGCATCGACTTCGTTGCCGGGATCCATCGCCACCGACGCCGACAACGTTTGGACCCTTTCAACTCAGGCGCCGGCTGTTGACGGGCAGGTTTATACCGGTCTCGTGTACGACTACCTGCTGCATCATCTCGGACGCAACAGTTTCGATGATGCCGGTGCGACCATGCTCACCAGTGTCAATTACTCCGCCGAAGGTGACAATAACGCCTATTGGAACGGCAACCAGATCGTGATCTGGAGTTGGTCGACCGGGTGGCGCTCGCTGGCCGGTTGTCCCGATGTGGTTGCGCATGAGTGGGGGCATGCCGTGACCCAACACTGCTCAGGCCTCGCTTATCAGTTGGAGTCGGGCGCGCTGAATGAGGCATTCTCCGACATAATCGGGGCATCGTTTGAGTGGGCCCATGATACTCTGGACACGCCGGACTGGCTGATGGGGGAGAATGGAAGGCTCACCGGGGAAGGTTTCCGCGATATGGAAAATCCACACAACGCCGGTGATCCGGACTTCTACGGAACGTCTGATCCTTACTGGATCGATGTCGTGGGCTGCACGCCATCACCGTATAATGATTACTGCGGTGTCCACACCAACAGCGGTGTCGGCAACAAGTGGTTTTTCCTGCTTTCCGATGGTGGCACTCACCACGACGTGACCGTCACCGGGATAGGTGTTCAGAACGCGATGTTAGTTGCTTACCGCGCCAATGCCTACTACTGGAGCGTTAACACCGACTACCACGAGGGGGCGTTGGGCACCATCTCGGCGGCCAATGATCTCGATCCCTCGGGCGCCTGGGCGATACAGGCAGCGAATGCCTGGAACGCCGTCGGTGTGTCGACACCCGGCCCCTCGTTAGTCTTCTCTTATCCTTTGGGTATACCCGATATCGTAATGCCGGGCGCCACCACCAGTTTTGAAGTGGTCGTGAGCGGTATGTTGGGCGGCGAGCCGGTGCCGGGCAGCGGTCGCCTCTTCTACTCGATTGACGGCGGTGTTTGGGTGGATGAAGCGATGACGCAGTTGCTGGATAACCAATATGAAGCAACTCTGCCGGTGCTTGACTGTGGCAGTTACGTCGAGTTCTACGTCCGTGCCAGCGAGGCATCGTCAGCCTACTTTTTCGATCCGGACCCCTCCAATCCGCACCGGGCCGACCCGGCAACCAACGTCATCGTCGTGTTTGCCGATGACTTTGAGACCAACCAGGGTTGGACCGTCAGTGGCGATGCCGGCGACGGCCAGTGGGATCGCGGTATCCCGGTGGGTGGCGGTGATCGCGGCGACCCACCAACCGACTTCGACGGCTCCGGACAATGCTATCTGACGGACAACCTCGATGATAATTCCGATGTCGATGACGGCACGACGACTCTGATCTCGCCAACCATCGACCTTTCGATCGGCGACGCCAAGATTCATTATGCCCGCTGGTATTCCAACCACTTCGGCGCCGATCCCAATAACGATGAGATGCACATCTATGTCTCAAACAACGATGGTTCCAACTGGGTGCTGGTCGAGACGGTGGGTCCGGTAGATCAGGCCGGCGGCGGTTGGTACGAGAATACCTTTGTGGTCTCCGATTTCGTGACCCCTACCAGCCAGATCAAACTACGCTTCGATGCTTCCGATCTCGGCTCCGGCTCGGTGGTCGAGGCGGCCATCGACGACGTCACGGTGACAGTCTATGAGTGCGAGCAAAACCGACCGTACATTGCCACCGAAGACGTTCCCGACTGGACTATGGACCACCCATACTCGGATCAACTTCAGGCGACTGGTGGTTTCGGCGTCCTCACCTGGGCCGACAAGTATGGAGACCTCGCCGGTACCGGTCTGAGTCTGTCGACCGATGGTCTGCTTTCCGGCACAGCCACCTCTACCGGCACTCGCTGGTTCACGGCGCTGGTAACCGACGATAGTTTACAGACTGATGAACGTTACTTTTCCTTTACGATCAATCCGGTGGTGCAGATTACAACTACCTGGTTGCAGGATCACACTGCGGGCGCGCCGTACTCAGTGCAGTTGAACGGCACCGGCGGTACCGGTGCTCTGGTCTGGAGCGACAAGTTCAACGAACTGGGCGGAACCGGTCTCACGCTCTCGACCAGTGGGCTGGTATCCGGCACGCCGGTGGCTGGAACCGTCTCTTTCACAGCCGAACTGACCGACCATGTCGGCGCCGGCGATGAGCAAATCTTGGGCATGACGATCAACCCGGAACTGCTGATAACCACCACCGGCCTGCCTGATGGCGTACAGGGCACTGAGTACTCGGTCCAAATCATTGCCTCGGGTGGGACCGGAAACAAGATGTGGACGGATAAGAACGGTGATCTGTCCGGCACTGGTTTGACACTTACGCTGGCCGGAATGGTCGAGGGTATACCTAATACATCGGGGATTCTGAATTTCACGGCGAGGGTAACCGATGAAGGCGGGGGAGTGGATGAAAAACCGCTCAGCATCGATATCGGGATACCGGTCGGCATTATCACTGAGGATCTGCCGGACTGGACTGTCGACGCGGTTTACTCTCAGCAGCTTGATGCGTCCGGCGGCGCCACACCCTACACCTGGACAGACCGTGATGGTGATCTCGTCGGTACCGGACTCGTCCTGGCCTCAGATGGAATGTTGTCGGGTACACCGACCACGGTCGGAGCGATCAGTTTCTGGGCGGTGGTGACGGACGACAACAGCGGTTCTGATGAGAAACAGTTCAGTTTTATGATCAATTCGCAAATCCAATTCCTGACTTATGTTTTGCCTGACTGGACTGAAGGTGTAATATACAGTTTACAGATAGCTGTGGCCGGTGGCACCGGCGTCAAAACCTTCACCGATCAGTTCGATGACCTCGCTGGTACCGGTTTGACCCTGTCAGTGACCGGTCTGCTGTCGGGCGCGCCATCTTCGGCCGGGCTGATCAACTTCACGGCGCTGGTCAATGATGAAGGCGGCGCCTCAGAGAGTTGGGTGTACGAGTTCACGGTCAATGATGCAGTAGCCATCGTTACGACATCGTTGCCGGATGGCGCTGAAGGCATCTCCTATTCTGAGCAGCTAATATCTTCAGGCGGTACCGGGACGATTCTCTGGTTTGACCAGTACGATGATCTCGTTGGAACCGGCCTGGCACTATCACAGGACGGCCTCTTATCAGGGATACCGGTAACCGCACAGACCATCAGTTTTACTGCTCACGCATTTGACGAACTCGCCAGCTTTGATCATAAGGTGTTTACTTTCGAGATTGTGCAGACATTCATCTGTGCTGATATCAATAACGATGGTGAAGGTCCGAACATATCCGATCTGGTTTACCTCGTCGATTTCATGTTCAACGAAGGTCCGCCGCCGCCGATCATGGCCGCTTCTGATTTCGACGGCGACGATGAAATCACCATAGCCGACCTGGTAGCGCTGGTGGACTTCATGTTCAACGAAGGTCCCGTGCTGACGTGCGATTGACGTCTTCGCTGACTAAAGCAACTTAGTTCTGTATGATGAGTCGCCGTACCTTTGATGGTATGGCGACTTGTTTGTTGAAGAACCCACCAGTCGCTTCGCTCTTGGTGGGGTACCGTGTGAATGTAATCCGGCGACCGGACACTGAATTGGCGGATCGATTGGCCGATGTTTTGCCTTGCTAAAGAACGCAATCGCCATATATTATTATCATACCATGTGATCGTCCTGATGACGACCAGTTCACACGATTCCCGACCGAGACCGACAGCGTTCGCGTCGGCCAAACCCATCTGGAGGATACTGCACGATGAGGATCAAACTGTCTGCTTATATGCTGCTTGCGAGCCTGATTCTGTTCGCGACGGTCAGCGCCCAGCCGCCGATAGAGACCAGTCCGTTCTGGCAATCCGGTGAATACAATGTCTACGGCACCGGCATGATCTGGGAGGACTGCAACAACGACGGGTATATCGATGTGTTCTTCGGCAACGGCAACGATATCGTATTGGCCTCCAATACTATTTATCTGTCCCAGTAC
>JAUXBJ010000110.1 GCA_030619425.1 bacterium | reverse complement strand
GTCTGCTGTTAGTGGCATGTAACCGCGGCGGCGGTCTCAGCAGTGATGATTTGGCGCAGCCCGGATGGGAGGGCTAGCACGCCCGGTTCGAGGGCAACCAGCTATATGCGGTGGCCTTTGTCGGCGACAGCGTCGGGTGGATAGTCGGCGCCGAGGGTGCCATTCTTCACTCTGATGACGCTGGGGCCAACTTCAAGTACCAAAGCTCCGGCACCGTCAGTGATCTTCGCGGGGTGGCGGCGTTCGATGCTGACACCGCCTGGGTGGTGGGACGCAAGGGTGTCATCCTGCGCACGATTAATGGCGGCGACGCCTGGCTGCCCTGTCTCATCGGCGTCCCCGATCACAACTACTATGCAGTGGCGTTCACCGACGCTCACCACGTTTGGGCGGTGGGCGACACCGGAACGATTGCTACCACCTCCGATGGCGGCCGCACCTGGCGGGCGTTGTCGTCTCACACCGAATCCGATCTGCGCGGGATAGCCTGGGTCGACTCCGAGCATGGCGCCATTGTCGGCGAAGATGGGACCATCCTGCACACCTCCGACGGCGGCGCATCGTGGCGCCAGGTTACCGTTCCCACTCAGGAGACATTGTTGTCCGTCTGTTTTGCAGAGGCCAACGGTTGGGCGGTGGGCGCCGCCGGCACAATCGTTCGCACCGAGGATGCCGGAGCAAGTTGGACGGTGTATGAAAGCCCGGTGACCGAGGATTTGATCGATGTTGCGATAGTCGACCATTCCGGCGGCTGGGCGGTGGGAAAACGTGGAACGATTCTGTCCACGTCTGACGATCAGAATCAATGGAATGTGGAACCCAGTCCCACTCATCAGGATCTCTACGGTCTCGCGGTCGACACCAGCGGGGGATGGATTGTCGGCGCCTATACGTTGCTGCGAGCGGGCAACGGTGACGGCTGGGTCGACAATTCCTCCGGTACCTTCCCGCTGGCTACGTTGGAGGAGGTAGTGTTTGTCGATGATGACAACGGCTGGGCGGTGGGCTACGGCGGCACCATTCTGCGCACGGTCGATGGTGGCCGCAGTTGGGATTATCAGTCGTTTCGTAAGAACTCATGGTTCTACGACGCCTGCTTTATCAACCCCGACACCGGTTGGCTGGTCGGTTGTGTCGGTCTGTATCCGTATGACGGATTGATTGTTGGTACTTTCGATGGCGGCAGAACATGGCAGGCGCAGCCGCGTATCAACGGCATCACATTCAAAGCACTGATTTTCGCTGATTCCCTCGACGGCTGGGCGGTCGGCAGCGCCGTGCATGACACACACCGCGGTGTTATCTACTATACTGACGACGGCGGAAAAACCTGGGCGCCGCAGGATTCGACACGCTCCCGAGTATTCGATATTGAGTTTGTTTGGTATGCCCGGGGCTGGGTGGTCGGTCAAAACGGACTGTTCATGCGCACGCTCGATCGCGGTAAACACTGGTTCAGCGAGGGACTCGATACTACGCGCGTGATCGATCCCACCGTCGCTCTGTGGGCGGTGTCGTTTATCGATGAGAATATCGGCTGGGTGGCCGGGGAGAACGGCAGTATCTACCGGACTCTCGATGGCGGCGTTACTTTCACCCGTCAAGCGTCGGGAACATCGCAAGACCTGAGCGATATACTGTTTATCGACCAGCGTACCGGCTGGGCGGTCGGCAGTGACGGAGTGATCCTGTACACTTTCAACGGCGGCGAGTACTGGACTATCCAGGGGGGACGGACCGAGCGCAATCTGACCAGTGTGACCTTCATCAACGCGCATAGCGGCTGGATTGTCGGCGATAACGGCACCCTCCTGAAAACCAACCTCGGCGGCCGCTGGTACGCGCCGTAGGGGTTTCAGTTTCAATCGCAGATGGTGGGCTATGAATCGTTCCTATGACAGGACCGACTTCGGATGGCATGAAGCGAAGGGCGGCGCTTTTAGGCGCCGCCCTTCGGGTCTATTGAAACCAAGTGTGTTTTACTTCATCAATACCATCTTCCTGCTGTCGGAGAAATCCCCGGCCTCGATATGATAGACGTAGATGCCGCTGGCTACCCTGCTGCCGTCCCACGCTATGCAGTGATTGCCCGCTTCCAAACGCCCATCGACCAGCGTGGTCACCCTCTGGCCGATAATGTTGTAGACGGTCAGTGTGACGTTCCGCGCCTCAGGTAGGTAGAACCTGATATCTGTGGTGGGATTGAACGGGTTGGGATGATTGCCCAGCAGAGCAGCCTCTCCGGTGTCGGTAAGGACTCCACTATTGCCCCGAATGACGACACAGTCGACTCCCTCGAACCGCGTGCCGTCGGTCAGCTCTCCGGTGATAGTCAGAGTCACCACGTCGCCGTCGTGCACTTCGCCAAGCGCCTCCACGACATCGCCTACTGAGAACTTGATGGACAGGTCGTGCAGCCCGTCGCCGCCGTAGTCATTGCACTCGCATTCACCGGCATCTTCCGCAACCGGGGTGCCGACGTCTTCAAAGGCCGAGCGCAAGGGCGTTACCCCTTCCAGCATAACCGTACTCATGTCGTTATCCCGCACGTCATACTCGTCCGACCCGATAATCGCTACCGGCAACACGGCGTTGGGCTTCCGGTCCAGGGCATCCGGTTCGCCCTTACCCACGACTATCGTGTTATCCTCACTTTCCACCGAAATGTCTTCTCGGTATGGTTTGACATTGAGCGGATTGGGACAGGAGCCCGGTTTGATGTCGAAGGCTACCGGCATCAGCCTCGCCTTACCCTGCAGACTTATAGAGCGCGACTGTCGGGTGCTTTCCACCGTCAGAATACCGGCAAAAGCGCCGCCCTCCGAGAGATCGAGCACCGTGGAATCAGGCACCACCAGCGTTCCCTGAACACCGACAGACCCGCCCGCCGGGATTTCGTCGATGTGTGATGGGTTGAAACTGAAGCTTGAACCCGGCAGGATGTTGCCGAACTGGTCGACCATGTCGCCGGCGAAAACGTCGATATTGGTCAAGGCCACCGAATCACCCACCTCAGCAACGGAGAACATGAAGTCGTACACCGCATCGTTGGTTATTGGCGTGAAATCGACCACGGTCGGCGTGAGCTGCATCTGCGGGAACAGTTCCGGCGGCGAGGAATAGACCGACAAACCGCCAATAGCGTTGACCGATGCGACCGTGCCAATAGTCTGCTCACCCTCCACCGTCCCGGAGTAAGTCTCCTCATCGACCGGATCCGGGTTGTCCCCCTGGTAGGCTTCAATCTCCAGCAGGTAATCGGCGGCGGCGCTTTGGTTGTTGTGGATTTCTATTGAGAATGATGCCGCCGCCGTCAGGTCGACCTCCAGTTCCTGGCCGACCCGGGTGTAGTTCCAGTTGGAGCCGGGGATTTCCGTAATCCAGACCCCGTTTTCATCAGGACCGGCGTAGTTGCCCTCGGCATCGTACACGGCAAGATAGAGTCCCTCGACCTCTCCGACGCCCAGCGCCTTGTTGTCGCCGGACTTGTCCGCTATCGGCGACGACCCGGTGAGACGGATGACGATCCGACTATCAGGCGGCACCGTCCCAACCTGAAGGGAGAGGATAGCGAGTTCGGTTGCAAGGACATTCGATTCCCAGCTGGCGGGACTTGTCCAGTATCCTTCGCTGTGCCAAAGGTTCAGATGCTGAGTTTCCTCGAGTCGGTCGCTGAGGATCTTGTACCAGTTCTCACCAGCGAGCCTCGTTTTGCCGGCCAGAGCGCAGGCTTTCGCAAGGCTGTACAAGTAGTAAAACCTGTGGGCGTTGTCGTATGCATTGATGATCCCCGTGGCACTACCGTATTGATCCTCTAACCAGTTGAAGGCCGCATCGACATTCGCTTGTGGCCCGTCGGCAATAATCTCACCCCAAATTCCGGCACAAGTCATAGTCCCGGTGGGGCTGCTATTACTCTTATATCGATATCCACCCGAGCCGTGACGGCAATAGGTATGCAGCAAGGTTCGTACACGGTTCCACATAGTCGGATGGTCGTACCCATCGAGAGCCAGGATTGGCCACTGGCTGACAGACAGATCATAGTCGCGATAATTGTGAGGTTCATAGCGCCAGCCGCCTGACGACGTGTGTTGGTAGGTCACATAATACTGCTGGGCATTCGCGACAGCTTGATTGATAGCATCCACGTTGGGCGGGTTGTACTTGGCCGCCGCCTTCAGGGCTGTGATCGCCATGGCAGTCTTGTAACCGGCCCGACGGTAGTAGTAGTAGATACCGCCATTGCTCTTGGTTTGCGACAATAGATAGGTTACTGCTTTGCTCACTGTCTCGTCGTTTTGAGGTGAGTAACCCGCCGCAAGGAAGGCTTGCAGGGCCAGCGATGTAGCCGCCACGCGGTCATTGTACTGCGGCCCGGTCCAGTAACCGTAGGTGGTGTTCTGCCGCAGCCGCAGCCAGGCGAGCCCACGCTCGATCATCTTGTGGTTAGTATAAAGCACCCCACCTTCGACGAGGTCAAAACCCAAGACGTCAGCCCTGAACTCGCCTATGTAGTGTACTTCCAAATCGTACAGCCCCTCCTCCTCAACATTGGGATCAACGTTGATTGTGTATACCTCAGTACCCTCCGAGCAGCTAATCAGATCACTGACTTCACGGTTGTTGACATAGACCTTGAAGTCATCAACTCCCAAACCGGCAACAAAGCTCCCATCTTGATCACGCACCGTTACTGAGATGTCAAACGGATCAGCCTGAATCAAGAAGAACCAGAAAGGTGTGAGTTGACAAATCACCGGTTCGCTTATTTGAGGAAACAGGATTTCAACTGTACTATTGTAGTAATACACAGTGGCTGTTGTGTTATCCCAGGTAATGTAGCCGTTTTCGAAGAAAACAACATCGCTTCCAGCCTCTTCTGTGTAAGGTTGCTGACTACTCTGTGGCGACCCTAGAAGAACGTAAACGAATTCACCAGCAGAAGCGTCGAACTCGGAGTACTCAGTCCAGATATCCGGTCCGACCCAGTATGCATCCCGGTCGCCTTCCAGGAAGGCAATAACGCCGTTGGTGAAGTCCTGAACGTAGAGGCCGGTGCCGTTCCAGTCGAACGCGACGACATCAATGGGCAGCCCAGCATCCGAGTTCAGTGCCAGAGCGTCCTCGAAGTGGCTCTTGAATGCAAAAGGTCCACCGTAAACGAAACCCGCCATGTACTGATAAGCTGCCAGTACATCGAGCTTGCCTGCACCCCAGCTTTTCTTTTCGTCCTCTGAAAGGTCACCGCCGGCATGGGAGTGATCGTTGGGAGGAACGCCTCTCGCCGAGCTCTTTAGAATTTCCTTGACCTCAACTGCTGTTAGGTCAGGAAAGTTTTGCAGCAGCAGCGCTATCGCACCTGTTACATGTGGAGCCGCCATGCTGGTGCCCGAATAATCATCAAAAGCATCGTCGCCAGTCTCTACCGCCGACATTATATCAACTCCGGGAGCGGCGATGTCCGGTTTGCTCACATGCGTCGACGGATCAACTCGTGATGGGCCTCTGCTACTGGAATTCGCCCTGTCACCGTTGGCTCCCTTAGCGTGGGAGGCAACAACAATAGCATCCGCCGCATAGCCAGGCAAACTTATACTCTGTTGGTTATCTCCGTTGACAAAGTTGTAGGCCTTATACCATTCCCTATCACCTGAACTTAGGTCGAACCGAGCTTTACCACTGTGGTAAGCATCTACCATGCCACCGATCCCTCCGCCGTGCGAGCGGAGAGCAATACGGTAGTTGCCTATCGCAACTAGGTTGTCGGTGTCGTGGAACTGTAGTATGATAACGTTATCCCCGTTGTCAGAGTCAAAGTCGGGTGAACCGTTGCCATTATAAACGTAGACGCTTCCGTCACCTAGGCCATAGTCACTATCACTGTTGGGATCTACCCAACCCTGTGAGGCATCGGTTGGCCAAGTCCCGTTTACGTCAGAAACTCGTACATCAAGGTCCACCTCGCCGTCAAACCAGATTTCGACCCTACATTCATTGTAATTGTATGTGAAATCGCCAAAAGAGCCAGGAATATCGGGAATCTCCAGTTCGAACTCAAGTTCGGTGGCCCCGGAAGGGACTGCGCCACGAAAGTGAATATTGAAGTCAAAGCCGCCAAAAGTGGCATTGGCGTCATTACCAGCGGATTTTACGAAGATCACATTATCAGCAATCTTGGAGTTCAGTACTTGTTCAAAGTAAGTTGAACCATCGTGTGGATGAAGTGGCCTTCCGGCACTCAGGTTTGCCACCAGCGGCATGTCATCATCCGGATCGGAGGCATCACCCTGTGCCTTGTCAATCATGTCTTGAAATGAATTCAGGACTTGATTGGAACTGCTGAGGTCAACAACATTGCCGAGGCTCCTTGCGCCAAAAAGGAGATCAGAATCATACGCTACACCGCGGTATTGAACCACCCCGTTGTTATCCGTAATGCCTCTTCCAGCGGCGATGCCGCCTACATGCGTACCATGGCCATCTGCAGTGGGGCTTGCACCATAGTTGAAGGTTTCTATGATGCGGGAGTTGCCATCACCGTCTACGAAAGTGTTGTGAGTCAAGCGTGGATAACCATCGAGAATTCCGACGTATACACCCGCGCCCGTTATCCGATCATCAATGCCCTGGTTGCCTCCCCAG
>JAUXBJ010000265.1 GCA_030619425.1 bacterium | reverse complement strand
GGTCGCCTCAACCTCTCGCGCCAGGTATCCGAGGAGGTTCGCGGCTTTTTCGAGAGCAAAGTATACAGCACGGTGATCAGTCGTAACGTCCGTCTGTCCGAAGCACCCTCGTTCGGCAAGCCGATCATTTTGTATGACATTCTCAGCACGGGCGCCGAGAATTACATGGCCCTGACCAAAGAGGTAATGGCACAATGAGTAAGGTAGTCCTGGGAAAAGGGATTGAAGCGCTCATTCCGGGAGAGAGCAATGTTGCCGTCGGTGATTCCCGTCAGCGGATGGTGTCGCTGGATCAGCTTGCCCCCAACCCGATGCAACCGCGCCGAGATTTCAACGAAACCTCCCTGCAGCAGTTGGCTGAATCGTTCAAGCGACACGGAGTGGTGCAGCCTTTGGTGGTGAAGCCCGACGGCGCCGGTTATGTTATTATCGCCGGTGAACGACGTTTCCGAGCGGCCCAGTTAGCCGGCATGAGTGAGGTACCGGTTGTCCTGAGGGACGACATGGATGACACCGGCATGCTCGAACTGGCTTTGGTCGAGAACCTGCAGCGCGAAGATCTCAACCCTGTCGAGGCAGCCGAGGCCTATCACACTCTCATCGACAAATGCGGTCTCACTCAGGGGCAACTGGCCACCCGGGTCGGCAAGAGTCGCGTCGCCGTTACCAATTTGCTGCGGCTTCTCAGCCTGCCCGATCGCATCAAGACAATGCTTCGTGAGGGTCGACTGACCGAGGGCCACGCCCGCGCCATTCTCTCTTTCGAGGGTGAAGCCGAGATGCTCAAGCAGGCCCGGCGTATTGTAGAGGAGTCACTCTCTGTTCGCGATGTCGAACGTCGGGCGGGCCATACCAGAAAGCGGCGGTTGCAGCCGAAGCGAAGACTGCCGGCTCTGGTGGAGGCCGAAACGTTTCTTAAGCGGACCCTGGGCACCTCGGTGAAGATCCACCACGGGTTGAAACGCAAGAAGATTGAGATAGATTATTATTCGGATGAAGACCTCGATCGACTGCTGGAACTATTTCAGAGGATCGTCCAGTAGTATTGAGTGGGTTAGATGCCTGGAGTGCGAGATACCCCCTGTCGTCACTACTCAGAACTGTTTAGCGAAAGACAACCCGACCAGTGAAGCCGCCTCAGTTCATAACCATAATGTTCATCCCCGACGGCGCCGAGGCGCGCCATGGTTATCGCGTGCGTCGGTGGGTCATCAAGGCGGCAGTAGCGGCGGCAATCGTTTTATTGGTGGGACAGGTTCTCTTCTTCGTATTCTATGCCGATGTTCTCAGGCGGGCGGCGCAAACCGACAAACTTGCTGCCGAAAACGAACAATTGCGCCGATACCAATATAAGGTTCAAATGCTGCAGGAGAGTATGGAACAGGCCCGAGAGATTGTTCGACAGATAACCGAAATAGCCGGCGTCGAATACAAACTGCCCGAACTTCCGGATGACTCTACTCTCTTTGCTCAATGGAATCAGCCGGCCTCGGCAATCCTGAACCGTGGCGTCGGTCCCGATCTCAGTTGGCCGGCAGGCTTGCCGATACAGGGCTTCATCTCTCAGGACTTCGAAATCGAGGACTCCAGCCACTATCATCCCGGGATCGACATCGCCTGCGCCGAGGGCACCCCGGTACTGGCGGTCGCCATCGGCACCGTGGTTTTTGCCGAGTTTGATTCCACCTACGGACTGCTGTTGGTGATTCAACACAACGACTCGGTCAGCACCCTCTATGGCCACAACGAGGAGCTGTTGGTGTCAGTCGGTGATCGGGTGATGGTGGGAAGTCGAATCGCGTTAAGCGGAAATACCGGAAAATCTACGGCCCCGCATCTCCACTACGAAGTGCGGGTCCATGATGAACCTATAAACCCTTTGGAAACAGAATATGAAGAGAAACAACATTAGCGAACCGGATGGCCTGATGAATACCATTATCGGCAAAGACACTGTGATTACCGGCACCCTGGACATCAAAGGCGCCTTGCGGGTGGAAGGCACGGTCAAAGGAAAGATCATCTGTTCCGGCTGTGTCACGATCGGATCGACTGGGCTGGTCGAGGCTGAGATTGAAGCCGAGAGCGCAATCGTTGCGGGCTCCATGAAAGGCAACGTCAACACCAGCGAAAAAATCGAGTTGCAGGCCAAATGCGAGATGGACGGCGACGTGCGGACAAAATCTCTGGTGATTGAAGAGGGCGCAGTATTCTGTGGTGCCTGCAGTATGAAAGACGGCCCACCGAATCTCGGCTTTCTCGCCCCTGAGACGGAAACGCAAACGGCTCTCTCGGCCGAAGAAGAAAACTGAGTCGGAGCTTACTTGATATCCGTTTGTGGATAACCGCACGGAATTGTGGACAGACAGGTAACAGCCTGTAATACAAGAAGATACAAGTAGGTCGGCTGGCTTCGTGGACAGTTCTTTTCCACAAGTCCGTATGGACGTATAACCGTCTGTGGTTTCTTGCCTTATGTTGCCCGGAGTCAAGTAGCACGTTAGAATTGGCATAGCTTATTTGGTGGTGTCACAACGACTTAGCCACTCACCGCCCGAATCCTGCTGTTGCGTAGTCCCTATTTGTTGACATACAGATCAGCTATCCGTCTTCGCCCGAAGGACTTCACTAGTTTCTGTGTTGATCGGGCAGGGAGTTTTATCGTGGTGTCGGGCGACCCCGCCCGACGCCTGCCTGACAGCACCTGAAACTTCTTGCAACGGGATTTCTCCTGAACCGGCATAGTCAAGCTTTGAGGTTGCCATAGTCGGCTGTAGCTGTTATCCTCTCACCGAACCAAACCAACAAGGAGTACGATCATGTTAGCGATACCTGACCACACCAAAGAAGCCTCCGTGTCGGTTACTTACCGGCGATTAGTCGACATAGCAAGGTCCGGCGCTGTCATGGCTGGAGCAATCTGCCTGGCTGCCGGATTGATAATATCATCCTGTCAGAAAAAACAGGAGGCCGAGATCCCAGCTACAGACGTGATCGCGCATGACAGTACGTCCTCTGCTGACGGCGTGATGGTTCACTACCGGGTGCACGGCAGTGGCGAGAACACGATGGTTCTTGTTCATGGCTGGAGTTGTGATCAAAGTTATTGGGATGCTCAGGTGGAGGGGTTCATAGCAGACTTCAAGGTTGTGACACTCGATCTTGGTGGGCACGGCTTGTCCGGCACTCAACGAGAAACGTGGGACATGCCTTCATTCGGCGCCGATGTCGCCGCGGTTGTCGAGAAGCTGGATATCACCAACGTGATCCTGGTTGGGCACTCGATGGGTGGTGCGGTAATAATCGAGGCGGCTCGCCGCCTGCCCGGTCGCGTGGTGGCGTTGATCGGGGTCGACAACTTCCAAAATTTCGCACAACGGTACCAGCCCGAACAAATCGAACAGTTCCTGACACCCTTCCGATCGGATTTCGCCGGCGCCACCGATCAGTTTGTGCGCAGTATGTTTCTACCGACGGCTGATTCGGCGTTGGTCGACCGGGTCGCATCCGATATGGCTGCGGCGCCTCAGGAAATCGCGCTTGACGCTATCGAGCGATTTCTTCAATACGATTTCGTGGCGGCGCTTGGCGATGTAAGGCTCCCTGTGCGCTGTGTCAACTCCGACGCCTACCCCACTAACATCGAGGGAAACAACCAGGTTGCGGCCTCGTTCAAGGCGAAGATCATGCCGGGTACGGGGCACTTTCTGCACATGGAAAACCCGGCTGCGTTCAACGGGTTACTTCGCGAAACCCTCGCTGAATTCTGGCCGGTGGAATACGAGCGGTAGGGGGAAGTCTACCCGGTGAGTGGTGAAGGCCCAGAGAGCGCCAGCCGGCCGTTCTCGCGGTCCACTCTCAATAGGGACAACCTTCGGTTTTTTCCGCCAGACGCCAGATTACGCTTGATCTGAGCCTTAAGATAGTCTTAATTGGTCAATGAAAAGTAGTATGACGTCTCAATATCGATTTCGAATCAAGACCGGCAGCAGCCATGTTCTGCGGTGTATTCCCAAGGTCTTCCTGAGACTGGCTTTGCGGGATCACAATAACAACCCGGTATCGGACACCGCCTGCACGCTTGTGTTGAAGTGGGGAGAGCTTGACCTGACTACCGACTCCGACGGTCTGCTCGAAACCGAATTGAAGGAGGGGACCAATGAAGGGCGCCTCCGCCTTGACGATATCGAAATACCTCTCCAGATACAGCCGCTAGCCGAACCGGATACGACCGAAGGTATCCAGGCTCGGCTGAACAATATCGGCTTCGACGTCGGCGCCATTGATGGAAAGCTGGGCTCTC
>JAUXBJ010000023.1 GCA_030619425.1 bacterium | reverse complement strand
CGTTCGACGCCTCACCTACCAAACCGGCTATAACGACTCCCCCATCTGGGCGGAACGGGGTGACCGCATCACCTTTGTGTCGCGCACCCGGGGCGGGCGGTTCGACCTGGCCTCAATAGACACGTCAGGCGTCGGCTACCGTCTTTTGACCGAACTGGGCCACAACGAGAACCCACACTTTTCACCGGACGGTAAGCACATCGTTTTCTCCTCCACCCGGCTCGGTCCGCAGGATATTTTCACGATGGATGTCACCGGTCGCAACCAGCGTCGCCTGACCCGTTACAACGGATGCTCCAACCCCGTCTGGGGTCCATTGATCAACTGAGTTGCGTCGGATGTTGATGTGTCGTCAGGCGTCTCTGCCTGACGCCTTTGAACGACAGAGACAGTGACTGCCGGGTCGAGACGACCGACAGCCCCAACATAAAGGCGGATGTAACAATGACAGGATTTTACATACTTGATGTCTTCGCCGAAAAGCGTTACGCCGGCAACCAACTCGCTGTGGTCCGCGACGGACAGCGCTACGGCGACGACGAGATGCAGAAGATAGCCCGTGAGTTCAATTTTTCGGAAACTACCTTCATTCTTTCCGAAAACGAAACTGACGGCGCTTACGAAGTGCGCATTTTCACTCCGGAACGAGAACTGCCGTTTGCCGGACATCCCACCCTGGGCACGGCCTGGGTGATCCAGCGAGAAATCCTCGGCCATGAAGTGGACCGCGTCACCTTGAACCTGAAAGCCGGACTTATCCCGGTCGATTTCACCTACCAGGACGGCGAGGCCGCTGAACTCACCATGCGACAGCTTCAGCCGGAGTTTGGAAACCAGATTGATCCAGCCCGCATTGCCCCTGTGCTGCAGATCAACGAGAGCGATCTCGACCCGCGCTTTCCTGTGCTTGAGGTGTCAACCGGTGTTTTCGACCTGATCGTGCCGCTTCGCACTCTCGATGCACAGAAGCGCGTGAAGATAGATACAGCAGCGTACTATAATCTGATCGAGGGGCTCAGCGCCAAAGCCATCCTGACCTTTTGTCCGGAGACCTACGACCCGAATTGCCGGCTCAATGTGCGTTTCTACGCCCACTATTTCGGTGTCCCGGAGGACCCTGCCACCGGCAGCGCCAATGGCTGCCTGGCCGCCTACCTGGTCAAACAGCGCTATTTCGGCGAGGACTCCGTGGATCTGCGCGCTGAGCAGGGGATTGAGATCGGACGCCCGTCGGTGCTGCACCTGATGGCCGACAAAACCGGTGACGGTATTGAGGTTCGCGTTGGCGGCCGGGTCATTATGGTAGCCAAAGGTGAACTTGTCACCTGATGCTTGTGGGCGGCAGACGCCCTCGTCTGCCCCAAAGCTGCTCTCTCTCTCGCGTTCCTGTGGGCGGCAGACGTCCTGAAACTGCCCCCTAAATAGTTCACTTTTTTATTGACCGCCCCGGAGACGTACTGTAGATTTCCGGGACTTGGTGAGAAAGTTGTAGAGAGTGTGCATAAAAACGAGGAAAGACTGAGATGAAAAAACTTGTTGTACTCGGACTGATTGGGATTTTTGTCCTTTCGTACGTGGGGTGTGGTGGACCGCCACCACCACCACCGCCGCCACCGCCGGTGGAAGTAGACACTACACCGCCACCACCACCGCCACCGCCGCCACCACCGCCGCCGCCGCCGCCGACCCTTAAGGAGACGCAGCTACAGACGGTGTACTTCGACTTTGATAAGTTCAATCTCACTGCCGAGTCCAAATCGGCTTTGGATCACAACTACGATCTGTTGATGGAGTTCACGGACGCCATTCTCAAGCTCGAGGGACACTGTGATGAACGCGGCACGGTCGAATACAACCTGTCGCTGGGTGAGAAGCGCGCCATGTCCGCCATGGAGTATTTGCTCGGACGCGGCGTTCCGGACAATCGACTGTCGACTATCAGTTATGGTAAAGAACGGCCGATGGATCCGGGTCACAACGAAGATGCCTGGAAACAGAATCGTCGGTGTGAGTTCCGAATCATCTCGCAGTAGTTGAGTGTCATGAGTGACCGAGTCAAAATGATCATAGCCGCCATCCTCGCGATGGCGGTTGTGTTTATGGGTGTACTCCTGGGAGGCTGTGCCACTCACAAACAGGCACAGACTATCCAGCGGGATGTACAGGCGCTCCGGACAGAGAACGCCGAAACGCAAGAGTTGCTGGCGCGGGTAGACTCCATCATAGCTGTCGGCGCCGAAGAGGACAGCCGCCTGCGCGGTGAAATCAGGACATCGGTTGACGAACTGCATCGCCAGATCGCCATGCTCCTTGAGAATTACAGCGAACTGATGGTCAGGCTCAACGAATGCTGTCAGGGACGTGAGATCATCCATGTCAAAGACTCACCGGGCGCGCAGACTGACCCTGTTAAGCCGCCGGACACCACTAGTAAACCAGCCATCAACTGTGATGAGACCTACGACGAGTCCTTTATCCTGGTGCGACAACTGGAGTATGATAAGGCTATCGCTGGTTTTCGGAATTTCCTGGAACATTGTCCGCAACATGATAACGTACCGAACGCCTATTACTGGATCGGTGAAAGCTATTATATGTCGGACAAGTTCGCCGAAGCCGTTACCGAATTCGAGTACCTGACCAACGAGCACAGGAGTTCGTCCAACATCGACCGGGCGCTTTACAAGCTGGCTCGCTCTCACGAAGAACTGGGGCACAAGAACCAGGCCAAAGTTATCTACCAGCAATTGGTCGATGACTTCCCCGGCACCCTGTCGGCGGAGCAAGCCCGGGATCGCTTGAAGGAACTCTGATGCCGTGACGATCCAGTCGGCCAGACTGAGAATCTCCACCCCGACCGAGCCGACAGCGCCCGGCCGGGGTTTTTATCAACTGGAAGAAGATGCGCTCTACGTCCAGATCGGCGCCTTGGCGCCGCAACACCGATTTTTCTCCTATCTGGATTCTGAGTTCGTCAGCCTGCAATTCGACCATAATGCCCTTCTGATTTTCATCGAAGTAACTCTGCCCCGCCGCCGCTGGGAAGTCGACGACAAGCTGATTATGCCATCCGTGGCCAATCCGGCCGACATCCGCTGGCTGGAATTTCGGGAAACTATCCGCGAACCTCGACTCACGACCAACAAAACACAAACCCGGCTGCGCCTGCAGTTCACGCCCAACTCACCATCGCGCAGCTTCTATATAGCTGACCATGTGATCCTGCAGGCCGACAACAATGACCATCTGGCAGCAATCTGGATCGATGATATCGAAGATGACCTGGCCGGACAGGAAATCACTGCCTTCCGCAAACAGCTCCTGCGCCGACACCGGTCCGCATAGTTGTTGACACTCTCGTTCGACGCTTCTTTATTGCCGCCATGGCTGCGCCAGACGAAAAGATATTAGCAGAGCTAAAGAAGCTGCGCGCCGAGGTCAACCGTCACAACCGCCTCTATTATGTCGATGACAACCCGGCTATCTCCGATGCGGAGTACGATCGTCTTTTCGATCGCCTGTTGGAGATTGAGCGGCAGTTTCCGGAATTGGTCACTCCCGACTCCCCCAGCCAACGAATCGGCGCACCGGTCTCCAGGAAGTTTGCAGCGGTTCAACACCGTGTCCAGATGTTGTCACTGCAAAAGGTCACCAGCAAAGAAGAGTTCGATCAGTTTGACCGCCGGGTCAGGGAAGGCCTTGATGCGTCCGGCGAGATCGAATACATCACGGAGCCCAAACTCGACGGCCTGGCGGTAGAACTGGTTTACGAGCAAGGCCTGTTCGTTCTGGGTTCCACGCGCGGCGACGGCCGTACCGGCGAGAACATCACAGTCAACCTTAGAACATTGAGAACTATCCCGCTGAGACTGTCGGAGGAGACAGCCAAACGCTGCCCTCTGCTGGAAGTGCGCGGCGAGGTAATCATGAAGAAGTCGGCCTTTGCCCATCTGAACGATACTCTGGAAGCCGACAATCTACCGCCGCTTGCCAACCCGCGCAATGCCGCCGCCGGATCGCTAAGGCAACTGGACTCATCGGTCACAGCCTCGCGCCCGCTAATGTTCTACGCCTACGGCATCTCCGATACGGACCTGGCATATCTCGACAACCAGCACACCGTCATGGAACTGCTGCGCGAAGAGGGCTTTTTGATCAACGAGTTCGTCACCACCGCCACAGGCGTCTCTGAGAGCGCCAGAGCGTTTGAGAAACTCGAATCGGCCAGAGAGCAACTCGACTATGAGATCGACGGCATGGTGGTCAAAGTGGACCGATTCAATCAGCAAACCATTCTCGGACAGATATCGCGTGCGCCGCGCTGGGCAGTGGCGTGGAAATTCGCTGCCGAAACGGCACAGACAGTGGTGGAAGAAATCGAGTTCTCGGTCGGTCGCACCGGCGTAATCACGCCCGTGGCCCGGCTGGAGCCCGTGCAAGTATCCGGCGTCCATGTTTCCCATGCTACGCTGCACAATGCGGACCGGATGCAGGACCTCGATATCCGCAAAGGAGACACTGTAACCGTCCGTCGCGCCGGGGATGTTATCCCCGAAGTCGTCGAGGTCGACAAGGCCAAACGCCCGGCGAGCACGAAGGCCGTGAAGATTCCTACCGAGTGTCCCTCTTGTCGTGGATCGATCACCCGCACGGAAAACGAAGCGGCGCACCGCTGTCTCAACCCGGCTTGCCCGGCCCAACTTGAGCGGCGCCTTTTTCACTTTGCTTCCAAATCAGGTTTTGACATCGAAGGACTCGGCGGCAAATTGGCCCGCCAACTCATTGACGAAAAACTGGTCAGGAACCCGGCCGATCTTTTCTTTCTGACTAAAGAACAACTCCTGCCTTTGGACCTGATGGCCGACAAGAAAGCTCAGAACCTCCTGGATGCTATCGATCATTCACGCGCCACACCACTGCCACGGTTGATCTACGCTCTGGGTATTCCCGGTGTCGGCGAAGCCGCCGCCGGACTTTTGGCCGGACAGTTTGAGACGTTCGAACGGTTTGAGAACATCCCTGTCGAGGAACTGACAGCGGTGGATGGAATCGGTCCGACTATCGCCGCCGGCATTGGAGATTTCCTTGCCAACGAAGGCAATCAATCGATGTTGAAACGAATGCGCAAAGGAGGTGTGCAGTTCCCGGTTTTCCAGTCACTTGCCGCCACAGGAAAATTGGCCGGCAAGACCTTTGTCATCACCGGCACGCTGTCTCAACCGCGCGGCTACTTCAAGAACCTGATCGAAGAGCACGGTGGGAAAGTCGCCTCGGCGGTATCCGCGAAAACGGACTATCTGCTGAACGGAGCCGACGGCGGATCGAAACTGGCCAAAGCACGGAAACTCGGAACGACCATCATCGATGAATCCGGGCTGCAGCAACTGCTCAACGACACCAACGACTAGATCGG
This sequence comes from bacterium, assembly GCA_030619425.1. Lineage (GTDB taxonomy): Bacteria > Zixibacteria > MSB-5A5 > GN15 > FEB-12 > JAJRTA01. Next base: position 5,126 of record JAUXBJ010000023.1, on the reverse strand, counting down.
TTGTCAGAATAACTTTCCGATTGCCATGCCCTACAGCAAATGTAGGTCAGAAACCCTGACATGCCGCTGGAAATGTCGAAACCTCGCTTCGCGACCCCTTCGGGGCAGGGGTTTCGACCTACCTGGTGTCGCTGAAACGGAACATATTTATGACAATCGCTATAACTCCCCCACCCAGACCTGTTAGCTTACAGCCTATCAAAAACTGTCCAGTTTCTTCTCCAGCTTCTTAAGCTGTTTGGCCAGCTTGTCCACTTTGGTCTCAAGCTTCTTCATGTCAGACTGCCTGGCCAGGTTGAGTTTCTTGACCGCGCCGGTCACTTCCTGCTGAGCTCGACCGGCCTCTTTGAGAACCTTCTCCTTCAACTGGGAAGTAGATTTCTCAGCCTTGTCCAATAGCTCCATCACAGCCTGTTTGCGTTTGGACTTGTCCAGATCACCTTTCTTGATAAGATCATCGATGACCTTCTCGGCCCTGGCCCTGGTAACCTGGAAGGCGCCGATCGACGCCAACACGGTGTTTTTCAGAATAGACACGGACTTTTCACCTCCTACCATTATGAGCTTGGAAAATACTTCTGTGGTCTGTCGTCTGTCACCCCACCGGGGCGCCTCACTGATCATGATCCGCCCCAGTACGGCCAGCGTGATATCGCGCCCGGAGGTGGTATCCACGATCTTGACATCAGCGCCCTCACGCACCATTGAGGCCAGATGAGACTGGGTGATGGTGCGACTATCGGTTGTGTCGTACAGACGCCGATTACTGTATCGCTTAATAACTCTCATAACCTACTCACCCTATTATAGTGCGGTGCACAACAAATGTCAACAAAAAAATTACCGCCCGGCTCAACGCTTGCCGGTCGACAGCAGCACGATATTGACGATTTCGAGGAGCCGTTCGCAGGAAAACGGCTTCTTGATAAACATGTCACCGCCGGAACGGAACGAGCGCCCCATGTCGTCAGTCCTGTCTTTGCCGGTCAGAAAGATGATCGGCACCCCGGCAAACTGCGTGTCTGCTTTCAGTTGCTGGCAGATATCGTAACCGTCTACGCCGGGCATCATGATGTCCAGAAGAACCACGTCGGGCTTGAAAGCGCGTGCCTTTTCTACCGCCTCACTGGGCGAATTCTCGACGGCTACCTGATAGCCTGATTCTTCCAGGAAAGTCTCAACGATTTCAGTGATTTCGGGCTCGTCGTCTATCACGAGAATGCGGGCTGTGCTTATCTTGACCTTCTGGGTCACGGTTTTTTCCTTTGGTCGAGGCCGGCCGGCATGGCTGGATTATCTCTCATAGTCTGATATGTCGGCTTTCCCGCTGCAAAGCTTTACCAGAAAGAGCAGATCAGGTCGCCAACGACATGAAGGTCAGATTGACCAGATCCTTGATCTGCTGGTTCTTGAACGGCTTTCTGATGAACGTTGTGGCGCCGGTGGCAAAGGCTTTGCCGCCATCCTCTTCGGCTGATCGTCCGGTCAGGAAAATCACCGGCACATCCTTGAGCGACGAGTTCTGCTTGATCAATTCGGTAGCACCGTAACCGTCCAGATCCGGCATGAGAATATCCATGATTATCAAATCCGGACTGACTTTCATGGCTATTTCTACGGCCTGACGGCCTGATCGGGCACAGTGCATCTGGTAGCCCTCACGTTGAAGGATATTCAGTAGCAGATCAACGATAACTTCCTCGTCGTCCACCACCAGAATCGTGGCTGGTTTCTTTGGATTGCCAGAAGCCATTAGTCGTCCTTTTACGCAACAGGCCGATGCCCGTTTTGCTCCCCATACTCTCTCCTACATTAGTCGACCTGAAGATGCTAAAGCTTTAGGATGACGACAAGATGTCACTATGGACCTACTGCCGGCGCAGCGATTTTAATTGCCATCAGAGGCTCTTTCACCTATTCTTGGCGCCATGAAAGAGGATGAGCAAATTCGCTATGTCACTCGAAATCGGAAGGCCTGGCACGATTATACGATACTGAACAAGCTTGAAGCCGGAATCGAGTTGAAGGGGGCGGAGGTCAAGTCTATCCGTGAGGGAAAAGTCAATTTGTCGGACGCACATGCCGTTGTCGAGAACGGTCAGGTATTACTGAGGAATCTGCATATATCACCCTACAAGATGGCCACCGACGTCGAGCAGGACCCCCTGCGAACCAGACGCCTCCTTTTGCACAAGAGAGAAATCCGCAAGCTGTTTGTTCAGACTGAACAGAAAGGACTGACCCTGATTCCTTTGGCCATCTATTTCAAGGGCAACCTGGTCAAAATCGAACTGGCTGTGGCCGTGGGGCGTAAAAGGCATGACAAGCGCCAGGCTATTGCCGAGGCGGAAGCGGACAGGAATATCAAGAAGGCTCTCAGGAAAGATTATTAATGCAACCCCGATCTCGACAGCTCTTCAGCCTTCTGTTACTCGGCACCGTACTTGCCTGCTCGGTGTCCGCCGATACCGTCGAGGTCACTTTCTCCGGCGGTAAGCAGAATATCGCCGCCTACCGGCAGAATCGTATCACCTACCTGTCCTTCTCCGAACTGGCCGAGATACTTGGCGGCACCCTTGACTGGGAAACGGCGGGCCACCAAATCAGTTACACCGACGGCGTCAACCGGTTTGACTTTGTGCTCAACTCTCCCTTCTTCAAGCTCAACGACAACAGCTACAACATGACCTTCCCGGCAGACCTTCGAAACGGTCAACTGTATCTCCCGGCCGAGACCTTTATCGGCTTCCTCAACGGCGCCCTGCCCCAATCGATATCTTTCAACGGTGAGCAGGCCCTGCTGAGGATCGATTCGGAGTATTTCAATGTAACCGATCTGGTCGTGTCGCCCAAGGCCAATGGACTGCTGATTGAGATACTGCTCACCGGCGCTCTGCCGTATGAGATATTTCAGACCGAGGGCAACTGGCTAAATGTTTCCATCACTAACGGCCGGATCAACCAGTCTCTGATCAAGAGCCGCAAAGATTCGCGTTGTATGTACAAACTGTCGACGCACCAGGCGGCCGGGTCGGGTCAGGTGTCGATGCGGCTTAAGGGAAAGGTGCAGAAGTTTCATCACAAGATGGCCTACAACCCACCGCGCATTCAGATTACGATTGCCGATGCCGGTTTTTCTCTGGACACTTCCGCCACCACTCCGATAGTGGGACCGGACGACAAAATCGACGTCATCGTAATTGATCCCGGTCACGGTGGGTCTGATTACGGCGCCATCGGACCGGGTGGCACTCGCGAGAAGACAGTGGTACTCGAAATCGCCCGAGAGTTGGCTAAGTTAATCCGCAAGGACAAGCAGTTTCGGGTGGTGATGACGCGCGACCGGGACCGCTATATCTCACTCGATCAGCGCGCAAAGATCGCCAATGATGCCGGCGCGGACCTGTTCATTTCCATCCATGCCAACGCCTCGGTCAAGAAAAAAGCCCGCGGCTGGAACGTCTTCTTCCTGGCGCCCGCCAAAAACGACTCGGCCAGGTCGGTGGCTCAGTTTGAAAACAGCTTTTTCCTCAAGGAACGATCCGCCCTCGAAGCACATCGCGGCGATTCCGCCTCGCCACAGGATGAATATGGACTCGAGAACCCGATTCTCAGCATCCTCAACGAGATGATCATGACCGAGTTCCAGGCCGAATCGTATGACCTGGCCATGATGCTCGCGCGTGAGTTTCGCAGAAATCTCAAAATCCCGTCACGGGGGGTCGATCAAGCCGGGTTCTTTGTGTTGAACAAAGTGTTCACACCGTCGGTGCTGATCGAGGCTGGTTTCATCTCCAACAAGAAAGAGGAGAAGACGCTCAAGAGCAGCAAGTATCACAAACGGGTGGCTAAGGCAGTTTACAATGCCATCAAGAAATTCAAAGCCAAGTACGAATCACAAAATCAGGACAAGGCCGGATGACCAACTCTTCCTTGATTTCGCCAACGGCGCCGATCGGTATCTTTGACTCCGGTGTGGGCGGTCTCACCGTCGCCCGGGAGTTGTTCAAGCTGCTGCCGCATGAGGACATTGTCTATTTCGGCGATGTCGGCCGCTATCCGTATGGCGGTCGCTCCAAGGAGATCATCACTCAGTTCACCAGGCAGGATATCGCTTTCCTGCTGGAGAACGACGTCAAATTCATCATCTGCGCCTGCAACTCGGCCTCGTCGGTAGCCCTTGAGGAGTTGCAGGATGACTACGAACTATCGATCGTCGGCGTTATCGAACCGGGTGCGCGGGCAGCAGTGGAGCGGACGTCCAACGGACGCGTCGGTATCATCGGCACCCATGCCACCATCGGCTCCAACGCCTACGCCGGGTGTATCCATCGCATCGACCCGAAGATTAAGGTCTTCTCGCTGGCCTGTCCCCTCTTCGTGCCATTGGCCGAGGAAGGATACATCGACCAAGAAGCGACCTATCTTATTGCGCGTGATTACTTGCAGACGATGCACGATGTCGAGATCGACGCGCTCGTGCTGGGCTGCACGCATTACCCACTGCTCAAGAATGTGATCGCCGAGGTCATGGGGGAAAAAGTTACGTTGATTGACAGCGGCGAGGAGACCGCACGCGTGGCGCTGCAGTCGCTGACCGACGCCGGGCTGCTCCGCACGACCGGTCCTGACAGTGGAATGCCCAAAGGAGTACGAAAGTACTTCGTGTCGGATGTGCCGGAGAAATTTTCCAAAGTCGCCACCCGGTTTTTGGGCGAACTGTTGGATAAAGTCACGAGAGTGGATATCAGTGGGTATTGACAGACGAGTCTGTTTTTCGCACGACGCGCGTCTTGCACCCCTCGTCATTCCTGCGAAAGGAACACTGGCACCCCACCTAGTTGTAGTTGTAAGTCGAAACCCCTGTGCTGAAAGCCCGCCGTAGGAGGGGTTTCGACACCGTCACCCTGAGCGGAGTCGAAGGGCGGCCTTGATTAGATACAGCACGTCATGCTTCGACTTCGCTCAGCATGACACGAGAATCGTCATCGCGAAGGAGCGCAGCGACTGCGGCGATCTCATTTGTTGGCACACATGACGTAAGAGATTGCCGCGCTCCCTGCGACACGAGTGTCTTCGGTCGCTCGCAATGACGATGAATGAGGTCTGCTGATGCAACTCGTACT
>JAUXBJ010000408.1 GCA_030619425.1 bacterium | reverse complement strand
CGAATTGTTCGCTGTTGATCAACTCGAACATGCCGGCATCGTCGATTCCGGTTATGATCGCCCAGTCTCCGGAGCGGAAAGCCGTTGTGCCCAGTCCGCCGGGCATCTCGAGAGTCTTGGTGCCCATGATGCCGGTCGGGACGTTGCGTCCCCAGCCGGGATCCCAACCCCGTACGTCGTAGGTCCAGGCGAGATTCTCGGTGGAGTCAAAGGCAACCTTGTCGTTCAGGCGGCCGTTCTCGCCGGTTCCGTCGGGGCCGCCGACGTCGATATCAATATACAACCCAAAGGCGAACTCGGAGTAATCGACATCGGTGGTGTTGGTGATTTCCAGAACGACGAACAGGAAGTCCTCATTATAGCAGTAGTTCCACTGCATTATCGTGTGCGTCAATTCCAGTCCCGTGGAGTCCGATTCACCTGCAAAGAGCGGCGCCCCTTCCGCGGCGTCGTTGAAACGATAGTGCGACTCCTGCAATGAGGTCGGACCGCCCGGTGCAAAGTCGGCCGCGAGAGCATCCCAGTTCTGGTTGTAATCGTAGTCTTCGTTGGTCGGATCCCAGACGCGCCACCCGTGGGCAGGGTTGCCGGTGGCGCTGCCGACAAGATCGGTGGGATCATAATCATAGTAGCGTTCATGATCGGTGGAAAGATAGATTTTGTACAGCGTATCTGTGCCGACCGGCATCGACATCGCCTGAAAATCATCGTAGGTATTGGCCACCAGGGTGTCGCCTTCAGGGGTGACGGCGCCCATCCAGTAACGGATCTCGCCAATGTAATCATGACCGGAGTTGCGCGGCCATTCGCCCGAGGGATAACCGTAGTACTGGTAACCGCCGATATACCCGTAGTTGTCGACGGTGGTGACGATGTTACCCTTGTTATGGGTGATTTGGTCGAGTGTGAACAGGCCGGGCGAAAGTGCAGCCGGCGGGCGTGGGCTGTCCGGGTCCAGCAGACCGCTTTGCGCGGCGGGTCGCGCTGCGACCAGGGCAACAGGTACCAGCAGAAGCAGCAGTATCACCCAACCAACTCTGGATGTAGTGTATTTCGTTTTCATTCTCTCTGCTCCGCTCTAAAAGGTAAACTCTAATCCGACCCGCAAAGTACGGGGCGGTGAGTAGTTCTGAGGATCTTGGTCATGCAAGCGATCGAGGTTGAGCAGTTGGTTCAACTCATCCTCATTCGCAGCCAACCCCAGCCCGATCTGTTGACCGTCATTATCCGGTTGACCGGTGCGCGAGTAGACATTGATAACGTTGCGCCGGTCGAACAAGTTGTCGACCTCGGCGAACAAGCCGAGAGTGTAGCCGCTCAGACCGATTGTGAAGTCCTTACTGAAGCGCATGTCGACCGCATAGCTGGCTGGCAGTCGACCTTCGTTGCGTTCACCCAGGCGGTTGCCGAAGGGATCGGTCGGCGTGTACGGCAGTCCCGAGCCGTAATGCCCCACGGTCGTTAAACCCCAGGCGCCGGGCAGCGACAAGCCAAACAACTCGCCATCCCAGTTCGCGGGAACACGATAGCTGAGCACGGCCGTGACGGTGTGGCGTTGGTCGAAATCGAGCGGGTACTCACCGACCGGCGCCAGTGTATCTTCGGCCGAGGTGAGGAAGGTGTAGTACGGTTCGGTTGCAGAGGAACCGTTGCCGGTGGCAATCATGTAGCCGTACGAGATCGATCCACCGAAGTATCCACCCAGTGGCAGTTTCTCAAGTTGTACGTCGAAGCCCGTCACGGAGCCGTAATCGCCGTTGTCGAAGTAGGTGATGGTAGTAGCGGCATCGTGCAGTGAGGCGCGCGTCGTGGCCAGGTCCTTGATATCCTTGTAGTAGGCGGTCAGGTCGATCCGGATATCCTCGCCGATCAGGTGGTCCAGACCGAGTTCATAAGAGATTGTCTGTTCCGGTTCCAAATCAGGATTACCCAATAGTGGTAGACCCGAAGTGACGTCTCCCTGTATGTTGGTGTACAAGTATGTGAAACGCGGCTGCTGGTAGTACACGCCGTAGTTGAAATGCATAACCGAGGCTTCGGCTATCGGGAAGGACACACCCAGACGCGGTGACACGCGGGATTTGGACTCAGCCTCGACATAACGCGCTACCGTATCCAGGGGCGCATCCCGTGGAGTGACATTATAGCTGATATCGGCATTGTGATAGTCAAAGCGCAAACCTATGTTGATGACGAAGTCCTTGTACTCCAGTTTGACCTGCAGGAAGGCCGAGGCCATCAGCGGCTTACTGGAGTATTTCTCGCCATACGGGTTGTCGTTGAAGAACTGTTTG
>JAUXBJ010000219.1 GCA_030619425.1 bacterium | reverse complement strand
CAAATGGGAGACGCCTCACGCTCGATCAACAGCCTCCGTTGCCAACGGCGCATGATCCAGATAAACAGGCCCACCACCACTACCAGTAAGAGCAGGTACCGCACAACCGGGTACATCTCCCACACCATCGACAACATCATGTCAGGCGTGTCCTGCCAGGTAAGCGCCATGCCGTTGAGCCGGGCGTTGAAGAAGGAAAAGAACTCCAGGTCAATCATGTGCATGAAGAAAATCACGGCCGTCAAGGGGATGAGCAGTCCCAGATTGATCATTCGCACAAAACGACGGCGTGAGATATCCAGGCCGGGAATGATAGACAGAACATAGAGGAACACCGTAATATAGCAGGCGATCACCAGATCGAAGCGCATACCGATCAGGAATGACTTCATGAGTACCAGGCTCGGTATATCTGCGGCGCGGTTCCATTGATGAACTAGGAGGATCAGCCGCCACAGTTCAAAGAACAAGACCAGCGTTCCCACCGTCGCCAACGCATACAACGCCGGACCCGAAAGGTACTTGCTCAGACCGGTGATCGACTTGCTTCCTGAGTTCATGACGGCCAAACATGCAGCGCGCGAAGCAGATTGTCAAGCCGCCACGAAGATTGAACAGGAAAGCAGGGAATCCGAGTGCGAACCGCGAAGAAGCCGTTTTCGGGTCCCCTCTTGAGAGGGGATTCAGGGGTGTGTTCTCACCACGGGGCAGACGAGGAGAGGTTGTCCCACAAGTTTGCCATACCGAGGTGGTGGACAATACTGTTCATGAGTACATCACGTAACCCCGCGTAGGGGGCGGCCTTGCGTCGCCCCTAGATTCCGGCGGACACAAGGCCCGCCGCTACGCGATAGAAAAAGCAACTTGTGGGACAGCCTCAGGACGTCTGCCGCCCACACACATGGCGACTTCTTCAACAAGCCCTTTAGTTTGTGGGACACTCCGGCGGCAGCGGACCGCTGTTAAACATGTAGTCAACCAGGTAAACCAAATCCGCAATGTCGACCGTCTGCTGGAGGTCGCCCACGAGGTCACCGTTGACATTGGCCTCATACCAGCAATCCGGCTCCGCACCGGCGGTGAACATATAGTCCACCAGGTACACCAGATCGGCTATATCTATCACGTCGAGAAGATCGCTGTCGATGTTTGCACGCATGCCCTGACAACAACTCGAATAAGCAGCCAAACCGGACACCGTAGCTACCTCGTACTCGGCAATCAAGCCGGAGAATGTCGGCAGGCGATCGGTTAATCCGCTGGTGTAGCCGTCGAGAGCAATCGCTGCCTGCGCTCCGAAGGACGGCGTCCCCTCAACATGGAAGTATAATCTTACGATATCGCCGGAGCCCGGTTCGAGATCGGGATGAGTGTGATTCTCCGATGTTTTGAGCCGTAGCGTGAATTTCTTGCTGCTTGGGACAAACTGGATGAGTGCCTGTTCCTCGAACGTCTCGGTGCGACATCCGGCGGTACTGAAGGAGTCGTACATCAGTTCAAGAGTACCTGTGTAGACGACAGGGATTCTGATCTCCTGTATCGGCGAGGTGTTAACCCCGCGTACCACTATTAACACGGAGGAATCAGGATCGACATAAACACTGTCGCCGACCAGGGTGTCGGCCAGGGCGGCAACGCAGTTGTACCGAGTGCGAATGAGTGTATCACCCTCGGTGGTGGCGACTTCAAGAGAAACATCGTAGCAGCCTGGTTCCTCATAGATATGAACAGGCGACTGAACGAAGGCGGAATCGCCGTCCCCAAACGCCCAACTCCAACTCTCAATGCCCATCGTGGAATAACCGGTAAAACCGACCTCGAACGGCACCCAACCGACACTGGTATCGGCCACAAACGATGCGCCGCCGGCGTAGTCGACCAGAGCGGCTCCGTAGCCGACGTAAGAACATCCATAGGGGATGCGCATGTATCCACCCTCGCCCCAACCGGGGCCCCAGGAATTGCGCAGGAACCAGACGCCGCCGGTGCCCTGGTTGTCATCCCATCCCACCAACACCACAGCGTGGTTGATGTCGCCGTTGGCACAACCGCCGAAGATCCCGCCGCCATACGCCTGGAAGGCATCATTGACCGAGACGCAGATAGAGATCGGACCATAGTCCAATATCGCCTGCTTCATCGACTCGACACTCGGAGTACCCCACTGCGGACCGATGAAAGCCCATGATTCGATAGTGTAAGGATGATTGTAGGGGCAACCGCAGGGCAGATCATAGGCAACATAAGGGAAGTCGGCCTCGAGAACAGCGCCCACCCCGCCGCAGGCGTCGGCCTTCCACTCATGATAGTCGTGCGCCAGCCAGCCGCCGTCACAGCCCCAGCCATTGCGGTTGCAACTCACCAGGTACTGCTCCGAAAGGTCTTCAGAGACACCGTCGCGAATCTTGATATTGCACTCCAACGCGCCAACTGTAGAAAACGCCCAGCAACTGCCGCAACCACCCTGGTTGCGAACCGGTGTGCAGCCGTCCGAGTCACGCCAGTCAAACGATGCCGGCAGATCGCGAGTTGGCGCGATATCCATAAAATGAGCCGTCTCCTGCCAGTTGTCCGGCACTATCAGACCGCACAGTTGATCCAGGGAGTACTGCGTGGCGTCGTTCTCGCCTATTTCAAATGTCCAGCCTTCTTCAAGGGCGCGCTCGCGCAACGCCTCGATGTCTTCATTAGTGAGTTGTGCCGTCGCTGATGCTGCGAGGACAAACACGATGCACAATACAAAAAGCAATCTCATGCTGATATCTCCTCTGGGATTAATGGCTCTACGAATCGTCGAGAGAGCCTGGGCGTAAATGCAGAAGGGCGGTCGTACACCACCTTTAACTCAGTATAAGATAGCGCATTATCATGTCTTGTCAACCATAAACACTACTTGCGCCCTCCGGGATATGTAAAGGGATGTGTGCAACCGTGACTGTGGGGTCGTTTGCGGGTGCGGCTTAAGGCGCAGAGAGTGCGGCGGGATGGAGTGACAATGCCCGACGGCGCGTTGTCCTCCCGTCGATTTCTTCATGTTCTTGTGGGCGGCAGACGTCCCGAGGCTGTCTCAAAAGTGCGTGTTCCGGCAGGTCTTGCGGTTGCCGAAGGCAAACGTGTGACCTGCCGGTTGATAGTCCTGCTGTGCAACAATGGCTTATGAGTAATCGTCGGGTCACACCCTCGACTTCGTCGAGTCCAAAACCCAACGAAACGATCTTATGAGACAACCTCTCCCCGTCTGCCCCATGATGCGCCGGCTGCCACCCATAAGCAAATCACTTTTTCTGGAAGGTCCCATGTACAATGATGTTTTGCCGAATCATTTTTGTTATATTGGGATCAAATGGATGAGAAGCATTTAGTCGCAAAGGCGCAGGCCGGTGATTTCGAGGCCTTCGCGAAGCTGATAGAGGCCAACAAGCAGAAAATCTACGCCTTGGTGCGCCGACTGACGGCCAACACTGAAGACGCCGAGGATATCTTGCAGGACAGTTTTCTCAAAGCGATCGACAAGATCGACCAGTTTCGAGGTGAGGCGTCGTTTAGCACCTGGCTGTCCAGTATCGCTCTGAATGAGGCGCGCGCCCTCTACGCCAGGAAAAAGCAGTTTGATCTGAAGCCGATCGAAGACTATCTCCCCGGTGCCGGATCGCACGGCGACGATCAGCAGGACAGCATTCGGCTTTTCGACTGGCGGGACCCACAGGCACTACTTGAGTCTGATGAGTTGCGCCGAATGGTGAACGGAGCGGTAGACAAGTTGCCTTACAAGTATCGCGAAGCATTCGTCTTGCGCTATGTTGAGGAGTTGTCTGTCAAGGAAGTGGCGCGCCTGACAAAGCAGACCGTGGCCTCGACCAAATCACGAATCCTGCGGGCGCGGTTGGCCCTGCGCGATATGCTGTCGTCAACCTTCGAGGAACGTTATGGGAAACAAGTGTCCTGAATATATCGAGAATCTCAGCGACTATCTCGACGGCGGCATGGATCCCGAACTATGTGCTGAAATAGAGGCGCATCTCGGCGAATGCAACAACTGTCGCATTATGGTCGACACCCTGCGCCAAACGGTGACGCTTTGTCGTGAGGGTAAGCCGGAAGCACTGCCCCCTTCATTGGAGAAGAAGCTAACGGGACTTCTCAGGGAGCGCTGGCGACAAAAGTTCGGGAAGTAACAGGCGCTGACTTCTCCTCACGCCTAACACTGAACCCACAGCCTCGCCCAGGCCGGGTGGGGCACCCGAAGGCATCAAGCGGAACCACTCCCTCCCGCCAAGATCATCCCGATTCCAATGTAAGCCATAGGGAACCGGTCGCTTTCGCCGTGCACTAGTTCTGAGACCCGACGACTATTCGCCGAGGCCAACGAGTTCCTCCACAAAAGAACTCTGGTGTTTTGCTAGATCGAAGGCATATCTCTTGAGACGCACGCCGTAGTCGTGAAAGACGCTCAACGATGCTTTTGCCACCTTTTCGGTATTCTCCCTAGGGCAGAACACATAAGCTTTGTAGCGGTTCTGCACGTACGCCGAGGCCCATCCACTAGTTGGGTATATTGTCTCCAATTCAACGTGTTCCCCAGGAGCTACAGTGACAAAAGCATCCATGGTAATCGCGCGAAATCTGGGAACCGCGGGCAAATCCAAATGCACTCGGTCCTGAGGGACCCCTGCTCGCTCGGCAATTTCGTCCCTAAGTGCCTCGACATCATCGGGCCTTTCAGTTAGTTCCAATAACATTAGCCGAGACTCGTCATCTT
>JAUXBJ010000239.1 GCA_030619425.1 bacterium | reverse complement strand
TATTGGCCGTTCCGGAGACGATTTGAACGGAAAGAAACGTTACTAACGAAAACGCCCTCCGACACCACAACTCAGAACGACGGCAATGCAGATTATGACACAGCCTGTCCGCTCAGGGTGACGTTTTGGATGACATCAACGCTTGGGTGCGGCCTTGTTGACGAACACTCTTGCGATTATCGGGAGTACTCCCTTTATTGGCTCTCATGATTATCGGTATCACCGGTTTGATCGGCTCCGGCAAATCGACCGCGGCGCGCATTCTCTCGGAGCACGGCGCGGCGCTGATCGACGCCGACAAAATTGCGCGCGAGGTGATCGAGCTATACCCCGCCCTGCTCAAGAAGCTGGTGCGGCAATTCGGCGGCAGCATCCTCACGCCAAGCGGTCGTCTCAGACGCAAGAAACTTGCTACCCTCGCCTTTGCTGATGAGCAGGCCACACAACAACTCAATCGCCTCACGCACCCCTACATCGCCCGCGAGATCAGAACGCAGACGAAGCGCGCGATTGGGCGAAGTTCACTCGTGGTCATTGATGCCGCCCTGCTGTTGGGTAGTGCTATCGAGAAGGATATGGACCTGATTTTGGTCATACACGCAGGCGAGGAGATTCGCTTGAAGCGGCTGCTGAAACGAGGTACGACTACCTCCGATGCTCGCCGGCGGATGCGCGCACAGCTTCCCTTCGCCGAATTCCGCCGTCGTGCCGACCGTTTGATTGTCAACAGCGGCTCGCCGGCTTCCCTCGAGAAAAAACTACTCGCTTTTCTTAAGAAGATTGCTGCGGTTCGGCCCGGAATCGGTTGACATCTTCGGTTGAACTTATAGATTTGGCACCAGTAGGAAATGTAAGTTTTTCAAACCATGAGGTTTCGGTTATGGCGATAACGGACTCCGCGGCGAAGACAAAAATCGGTGATTACACAGTTGAACAGCTTAAGGAACGAGCCAATTACATGCGTGGCTTGAACCTTATGGCGCTATGTTCGGCCAAGTCGGGTCATTCCGGTGGAACGCTCGGTATTATGGATGTAGCATGTGCTCTTTATCTGAAGATAGCCCGGCACAATCCTCAGGATCCGGACTGGAACGATCGTGATCGGATCATCTGGTCGGCCGGACACAAAGCACCGACCCTGTATGCGGCGCTGGCCGTCTCCGGTTACTTCCCGGAGCGCGATATGGTAACGCTACGCATGCTTGGCTCGCCGCTCCAGGGACATCCGCACCGGAAGGACCTCAAAGGGGTCGAGATTTCGTCCGGGTCGCTCGGGCAGGGGTTTTCGGTCGGTGTCGGGGTTGCGCTGGCGGCCAGACTGAACAAGCAGGATTATTGTACTTTTGTCATCTCCTCCGATGGCGAGCATCAAGAAGGCTCGATATGGGAGGCGGCCATGTCGGCATCCCACTACAAACTGGACAACCTGGTGTTGCTTCTGGATCGGAATCGTCTGCAGATCGACGGTAGAACCGAAGAAGTGATGGCCATCGACCCGGTTGGCGACAAATACCGTGCCTTTGGCTGGCATGTTCTGGAGGTGGATGGCCATAACATGGATGAAATCGTCGAGCAACTCGACTTTGCCCGCAACCATAATGATACCGGGAAACCGGTGGCGATTATCTGCAACACGATCAAGGGCAAGGGTGTCTCGTTTATGGAGGACGTCGCCGGGTGGCATGGCAAACCGCCGAACCGCGAAGAGCTCGACAGGGGCCTGGTCGAGTTGGGTCTTACCGAGACATTCGATGTCGACGAGTGGCTGGGGTATGGCGTGGCGTTTCAGAAAGAGGTCGAGACGCGGCTGGCGGATAACCTGCCGAAGTTCTCAAAAGATTTCTGGTGGAACAACACTGACCAGATGAAAGTGCAGATGGACCCGACGCGCAAAGGATTCGGACGCGCGCTTGATAAGTATGGTGACGACGAACGAGTAGTATGTATTGGCGCCGATATCTCGGGTTCGATCACGATTTCTCAGTTCTACGAGAAGCATCCGGAACGCATGGATCGCTGGGTCTCACTCGGTGTGGCCGAGCAAAACTGCACCACGGTAGCAGTTGGCCTGGCCAAGGAGGGCAAGCTGCCGGTCTTCGGAACTTATGGTGTGTTTTCGTCGGCGCGCAATCTCGATCAGTTGCGGGTGTCGGTATGTTACGGTGACTACAACGTCTTTGTCGTCGGCGCTCATGGCGGTGTTTCGGTTGGTCCGGACGGCGCCACTCACCAGGAGTTGGAGAGTTTGTTCCAAATGACCGGGCTGCCGAACATGCGCGTGGCCGTGCCGTGTGACTCGGTGGAGACGGAGAAAATGACGAAGACGTTGTTGTTCGACATCGTCGGTCCCAAGTATATCCGGTTCGCCCGCGAGGCCACGCCGATCGTCACAAAAGAGAGCACACCGTTCAAATTCGGCGAGGCCAATGTTTTCAGACTGCGACGTGAAGCCGAGAACATGGTGGATGCGTTCGATGTAACGCTGGCGTCCGAATACAAGAACGAAAATGAGACTTTAGCGATAATCTCTTGCGGCCCGGAAACACCGGAGGCGTTGCGAGCGGCTTGGATCCTGAAAACCGATTTCGGGATCGAAACACGCGTTATCAATATGCACACGGTCAAACCGATCGACAAACAAGCGATCGTCCGCGCCGTGGCCGAGACCAGAGCTGTCCTGACGGCTGAAGAGCATCAGGTGGGCGGTCTGGGCAATCTCGTGGCCGCCGTTATTTGTCGTGACTGCGCCAACGATTCCAAAGGCAAGCCGTTTGGCATGATCGGCGTTCAGGATCGTTTCGGTGAGTCCGGCCAGTCGTGGCAGCTCATAAAGGAATTCGGTCTGGCCGCCGAGCATATTGCGGCCGAAGCAAAGAAACTTCTTGGACTCTAAGAAAGAAGGTAGCGTCATGCAATTCGCCGACAGACTCTCCCGTCTGGGAACAGAGGGCGCCTTTGAAGTGCTGGCTCGCGCCAAGCAACTGGAGGCACAAGGGAAATCGGTTATCCATCTCGAAATAGGGGAGCCGGATTTCGATACGCCCAAGAACATCTGCGAAGTCGCCAAGAAGGCTATCGATGACGGTAAGACTCACTACTGTCCGTCAGCGGGTGTGCCGGAAGCTCGCAAGGTGGTTGCTGAGAATTTCTCCCAGACTCGCGGTGTGAATGTCGCCGTCGAGAACGTAGTGATTATGCCGGGGGTCAAGCCTCTGATTTTCAACGTGATATTCGCGTTGGCTAATGAGGGAGATGAGGTCATTTATCCCAATCCGGGCTACCCGATTTATGAATCGGTGGTGAATTACTGTGGTGCTAAGGCCGTTCCGATGCATCTCAAGGAAGAGGTTAACTTCCGCTTCTCAATCGACGACCTCAAGGCTTTGATCACACCGAAAACAAAGGTGATAATGGTCAACTCACCCCAGAATCCCACCGGTGGGGTGCTGACTCGTGAGGATTTGGAGGCCATTTATGGACTGGCCGAAGAGCACGATCTGTGGGTAGTGACCGACGAGATCTACTCGCGGATCACATACGAAGAACCGTTCCAGTCTATTTGCTCGATACCGGGGGCGGTGAAACGCACGGTGGCTATCGACGGCATGTCGAAGGCCTACTCCATGACTGGTTGGCGTTTGGGGTACGGCATTATGCCGAAGGAACTGGCCGAGATTCAAACCAAACTGGCCATCAATAACTTCTCATGCACCAATACCTTTGCGCAGTACGCGCTGATCGAAGCGCTCACCGGACCGCAGGACGCAGTTGAGAAAATGGTCGCCGAATTCCGACGGCGGCGTGATGTCTTCGTCAAAGGGCTGAACGAAATCGAAGGTGTCAGTTGCACCAATCCGCTTGGTGCTTTCTATGTTTTCCCTAACATCACCAGGACGGGATTCCAATCGAAGGATCTGGCCACCAGGCTGCTCGAGGAAGCCGGGGTTGCCGGTCTGTCCGGGACTGCCTTTGGGTCTTTCGGCGAGGGTTACCTGCGTTTCTCGTATGCTAACTCCGTTGAGAACATCAAGGAGGCGCTGACCCGATTCGAAAAGTTTCTGGTGAGCGCGGCAGTCTGACTCAGGTTCTGAATTGTGCACGTAACGCGGTCGGGTTGACACTCGGCCGCTTTTTTGTGACCGTTTTTAATTGATCGAAAGCAGAGGTGCTACTAACATAAGCACATGCCGTATGCTGTCGTGTCGACCAACCTACTGGACCTCAGAAGCCGCCCGGACCATACCGCCGAGCGCGCCAGCCAGTTGCTTTTCGGAGAGCCGATCCGTGTTCTTTCGGTAAGGAAAGGGTTTGCTCACGTTCGCCAGGTGGATGACTACCATGGTTGGGTGGACTGTCGATTTCTTCGCAAGGCCAGTAAGGTTGAGTTTGCCCGATGGAACTCGCGGGTGAACGCCGTGATCAAGTCACAAAGGGCTGCCCTGTACGCCGACCGGAGTGCCCGACCAACGTCACCTCACTTCATTGTGTACGGCACGCAGG
>JAUXBJ010000315.1 GCA_030619425.1 bacterium | reverse complement strand
GCATCAGACCGATAA
This sequence comes from bacterium, assembly GCA_030619425.1. Lineage (GTDB taxonomy): Bacteria > Zixibacteria > MSB-5A5 > GN15 > FEB-12 > JAJRTA01. The sequence continues at coordinate 3,716 of JAUXBJ010000315.1, read as the reverse complement.
TTATCTGCTGCCACAATATACTCATCAAGACCCCACACGACTAAACAAGTGATAAACTGCCAACGAGGACAGGTAGGCTATCGTCGTCATGTATACAAATACGAAGGTAGCGTAGAACCAGTGCCCGGCCTCTTGTCGGATGGTCACCAAAGTAGCCCCGCACTGACAACACAGAGCGAAGAAGACCATGATTGACATGGCCACGGCCACACTGAAGACCGGTTGACCCGTTTTCGGTCCCGACTCCCACACCGCCCGCCGCATCTTGTCGATCAGGGTGGACGATTCCTCATTGATGTCGGAGCCAAGATTATAGATAGTTCCCAGCGTAGCGATAATTACTTCACGCGCCGGGAACGAGGCCAACACGGCCATTGAGATGCGCCAATCCCAGCCCAGTGGTGTGAATAACGGCTCCACGGCGTGTCCGATACTCGCTAAGTAGGAATCGCGTATGTAAGCGCCGGCCAGGTCGTTGTCCAGACCGGCCAGTGACTGCTCATGATGCAGATTCAACCGACGCAGATCGTACATTAACTGTGCGGTCGATGCATCTATGTTCGACCGGTTCGACTCGTTCTGGGAGAACTGGTCCAGAGCAGCCACTGTGAAGATCTTACCGAGGGCCGTTTGGTACTCAGACACAGCCAAATGCTGGCCGGCGTCGTAACCGGAAACCGATGCGGCCAGTCTGCCCTCGCCGTCAGATTGTGCCGCCATATACTCATTATTCAGACCGGTTACTCGCTGAGCGTAATCGTCAGCGACCTCGCTTGAATGTGGATAGTAGCTGAGCGCCCAGACAATAATCGTAATCGCGAAAATCACCGTACCTGCCCGGATTGTAAATAACCTCGCCCGGTGATAGACCCGGATGACTACCGAACTGAGGGTAGGCACCTTGTACGACGGCATTTCCATCATGAACGTCCCGCGCTGGGTTTTCAATAGCGTCTTCTGGAGCACAAAGGACACAATGACCGCGACTATGAGACCAAGCAGGTATAACATAGTCAGGACCAGTCCCTGCAAGTTGAAGAGACCGAAATAAGTTACGCTGGGAACAAAAGCGGCAATCATAATAGCGTACACCGGCAGGCGGGCCGAACAGGTCATCAACGGCGCCACCATGATCGTGATCAGTCGGAGCTTTCGATCTTCTATCGTGCGCGTAGCCATGATCCCCGGCACGGCACAGGCGAACGACGACAACATCGGGATGAAACTCTTACCCGACAGGCCGCACCAGCGAAACATGCGATCAACCAGAAAGGCTGCCCGCGACATGTAACCGGAATCCTCCAGCAGAGCAATAAACAGAAACAGAATGATTATCTGAGGCAGAAATATCAACACCGACCCGACGCCACCGACCACACCATCAGCCAACAACGATCGTAATGGGCCATCCGGCAATGTGCTTTTGAGATAGACAGCCAGCGAGCCGAAAGTGGAATCGATGAACCCCATGAACGGCTCGGCCCAATTGAAAATCGACTGAAACACAAACGTCATTGTCACGATCAGAATGAGCGGACCCAGCACCGGATGCAGGAGCCATCGATCGACGCGCTCGGACAAACTCTTGCGATCGTCCGACTCGCCTCCAACAACGCCGCCAAAGATCTCAGAGGCACGTTCGGTAAGGTGTCTGGTTTCAGCCATAGGCAGCGAACCGAATCGTTCTTTGATAGCCGTCCGACCCTCGCTGAGAATTCGCTGAGCATCATCGGCGCGACCTTGTCCGGCAGCGTCATCCAGGTACTGCTGCTCGGCGGGACCGTCTGAATCGTAGATGACCCGAAGGTATTCAGCACGCGTGCGGTGACCGTCGCTGAGGAATTGAGTCAGGCGCTCGATCAATCCCTCGGTAGCATCATCGTACCGGCGTGGATCGGGATGGATCGGGTGCTCGGTCAACCGGATCGCTTCACGCTTCAACTCATCGATTCCTCGTCGTCTGTTGCCGACGACCGGCACGACAGGTAATCCGCCGAGAGCTTCCGAGAGTGCGGGAACGTCGATCTTGATACCGTGTCTTTCGGCCCGGTCAATCATATTGAGCGCAACCACTACCGGCCGTCCGATCTGTAACACCTGCAAGAGAAGATACAACCCCCGACGAAGATTGGTGGCGTCTATCACACAGATCAGAACATCGGGATTCTCACCGCCCCTCACGCCGCCATAGAGCATCGAAGCGGCGATATATTCATCGGGGGAAAACGCCGCCAGCGAGTACGTCCCCGGCACATCGACCAGATCAAACCGGCGAAGGTCCTGCTTGCCCAGTGAAAACCGACCCGACACCTTCTCAACCGTGACGCCCGGATAATTGCCGACCTTTTGGTTCAGCCCCGTTATGGCATTAAATATCGTTGTCTTGCCGCTGTTGGGATTGCCGCAGATGGCGATCATTCCAACCCGTGATTCCGAACTGCTTTTGGCGGGATACCGCATCGATGTCGGAACCGATTTATTCGTCCACTTCGATCGCGACCAGTGATGCCTCCGCCCGACGCAACGACAGGAAACTGGCGCCGACTCTTATTTCCAGAGGATCGCGCAACGGTGCGTTCCGAAGGTATTCCAAAAACTCTCCCGGTACTATACCCAACTCCACCAGCCTTCGCGCTACCGGACTGTCATCAACAAATCCGACCACCTTTCCTCTCTGGCCAGGTCGCATTCGGTCAAGATAGGTCATACCAGGTCACCTCGTAATTCCTCGTCATTATTCTATGCTTTGCGCTCGTCATTGGCAGAACCGGTAGCGACGTCATTCGTGCGACCATCCTGACGGCAATCCGAACAGTAGCCTTGAATCTCGATTTTGTAGCCGTCAGGTTCAAACTCGAACTCGTGAGCCGCCTCTACCAGGGCGCCCATCACACTACCCACATCAAACTCCAGAAGCTTCTTGCAGCTTCGGCAGAAAAAGTGACCATGCGGCTTCGGTGTGGTCCGATCGTATCGGGTTATGCCGTCACCGATATTGACCTCCTCAGCCAGGCCCAGTAGGCAGATCAACTTCAAGTTGCGCCACACCGTGCTATGGCCGACTGACGGGTCCAGTTCACGCACTTTCTGGTACAACTCATCAACCGAAACATGTTTACCGAGCGAGAAAAAGCAGTCGAAAATCAACTCCCGCTGCGGGGTGCTTTTGAAGCCTTTGGTTCTGAGCAGTTCTTTCATCATTACTTCCGGTCGCCAATTGAAAACGACTTTCATTTTCAATTAACGGCAGTTTGGATCAGAAAGTCAAGCCCTTTCCGAAATAAAGTTGATATTTCTTTTGCTGTCTTAATTCGCTGTACCACAATACAATAGCCGCCGAGAGCCGGCGGCTATTAAGGATTTATTTGTGGCGAAGTGGCTATTTCAGCAGAATCATCTTCCTGGACTGGGAATCAGCACCCCGGCTGAGTTTATAGAAGTAGATGCCGGTTGCAACCTGCTGTCCCGACTTGCTCGAACCATCCCACTGGACATTGTAGGTGCCGGGAAGTTGGACTTTATCGACCAGCATTACAACCTGCTGACCCAGCAGATTGAAAATCGACAACGTTGTCCGCGGCAGCCGGCCGGAGGTTGGGCGTAAGGTGTACGAGATGGTCGTTGACGGGTTGAACGGATTGGGATAGTTCTGGTGCAGATCGAAATTCATCGGCAACGCTGCATGCGTACGACCATCGTCGACGTCCAGCGGAATG
>JAUXBJ010000273.1 GCA_030619425.1 bacterium | reverse complement strand
TCGGGCCAGGAGACCTCGCAGAATCTCTATATCTCCAACAGCGGTCCGGGCGGTCTGAACTACAGTCTGAACGTACTGCAACTGCTCGGACGCGGAACCGTTTTCGATGCTCTGTACCAGGCCGGCCTGGTGGAACCGGCGCGACGGGTCTACACCGAAAACTTCTATGATTTTGTCGACGTAAAGGGCGTTGAGAATCCCAACATCGGCTACCAGGTTCTGCGCAATGCCGGCGGGCCCGACCTGTTCGGTTACTACTGGGTCGATTCCGATGAACCGGGTGGACCATCGTTTGCATGGCAGGATATCTCGGCCACCGGTACTGACATCGTCGGTGATCTTGGTGACGACACATTCACCGGACCTATCGATCTCGGATTCAGCTTCCCGTACTATGAGAACGTTTATGACCAGATTTACATCTCGTCTAACGGTATGGTCGGGTTCACCTCGACCGACCTGAACTCGCGTTGGAAAACGACTATCCCGACCGCCGCCACACCCAACAATATGATCTGCTGGTTGTGGGATGATCTGAACCCTAACGACATCAACAACACCGACGATCATGTTTATGTCGAAGCCTCCGGCGGCAGCTTTATCGTCCAGTTCACCGACTACCCGGAGTACGGCGGGCAAGCCGGTGACGTCATCACCTCGCAAGTGATTCTCTATCCGGATGGCACCATCAAGCTGCAGTATCTCAGCATCGCGGCGGGATTCGATACCGAATCAGGGACTATCGGCATTGAGAACGGCGACGGTACCGATGGTCTGGAAATCGCGTTTGCTACCAGTTACCTGCACGATAGTCTGGCTGTCGTCATTGCCAAGCCGACTCAATGGCTGGCTCTTGACAAGCTCTTAGGCGAGTTGGCTCCGGGCGCGGCCGACACGATCCTCTGCCAGATCACGGCTGCTGAACTCGACAGCGGCAGCTACAGCGCCACCATCACGGTGACGTCGAACGACCCCGACCCGGAGGACAACCCTTTTGTGATAACGGTTGATCTGTCAGTAGGCGCCGGTGGACCGCCATATATTTGTGGTGATATCGACGGCGACGGTGATGGTCCGAATATCGGCGACCTGGTTTACATGGTTGACTTCATGTTCAACGAGGGACCGCCGCCACCGGTACCGGAAGCCGCCGATGTTGACGGTTCGGGCGGTGAGATCGACATCGCTGACCTCGTGTATTTGGTTGATTTCATGTTTAACGACGGGCCGGATTTGATCTGCGGGCACTGACCTCCGCAGGCCGCCCGACTGGAAGTTAGTAGACAACGGTCACTCCTGCAACGGCGGGGGTGGCCTTCAAATGATCGGTCGCCCTTGTGCCCCGGGCAGGCAAGGGAGGCCTTAGAGAGAGTTTGGAGTAGGCTGATCGGACCAACCGTCCAACTTGTAGCCCAACGTACCCACCGCCGGTAACTGCTGGAGGAATGATGACCGTTTCGATAAGACTTCTGTGTATTCTACTGCTTCTGGCCGGCAGCATTGCTCAGGCTTCGGAGGACGTCGATGAAAACCCGCTTCCAATAGGATTCACTGAGGAAGAACTCACGCGGTTGCACGAGATCGGTATGGATCATGTCACCACCGCGCCACCGACCGGAGTGATTCGCAGTAGCGCCGAGTGGGAACGGTCGCAAGGCGTGATTATCGCCTATTTAGGCTACCCCTGGGGACTCTCCTACGCCGTTATCGCCGAGATGTCTGAGGCTCTCGTTGTCACAACTCTGGTGACCAGCGCTTCACAGCAGTCTCAGGTGCAATCCTGGTACGCCGCCAACGGCGTCAACCTGGCCAATTGCGAGTTCATCATCGCCCCACTGAACAGTTACTGGACGCGTGACTACGGGCCTTGGTTCATCTTTGAAGAAGGCGGCGACATGGCTATCGTCGATCACGTTTACAACCGTCCGCGACCTCAGGATGACGTCATCCCGCAGGTCATCGGCGATCTGTGGGGGCTGGATGTATACGGTATGGACTTGGAAGCCACCGGCGGCAACCATATGTCCGACGGGTTGGGGATGTCGATGTCGACTTGGCTGACCTACAACGAGAATCCTTCACTCAGTCATGCCGAGGTTGATTCGATCATGCTGGCTTATCTCGGCAACGATTTCACGGTGCTGGAGTATATCGAATCGAGCGGCATTCATCACATCGACGTATGGGCGAAATTCCTCAGTCCGACTACAATAATAGTCAAAGACGTATCGTCAGGTAATGCATCTTATGCTCTCTTGAATGCGCGGGCCAATCAACTCTCGCAGATGACCAGCGCCTGGGGCAAACCGTACACGGTGGTGCGTGTCTTCTGTCCATCCGGGGCCGGCTATACCAATTCCCTCATTCTTAACGACAAAGTGCTGGTACCGACTATCAATAACGCCTATTACGACAATCTGGCCCTGCAGGTCTACCGTGACGCTATGCCCGGTTATGAAGTACTCGGTTTCACCGGGTCGTGGTTGTATGATGACGGGCTGCACTGCCGCACCATGGGCGTGCCGGATTCCAATATGCTGTGGATAGTGCATATCCCTTTGCCCAATCAGAGCGACACCATAAATGACTACGAGGTGTCCGCCACCATCATTGATCACTCAGACGCCGGGCTGATTCCGGATTCGCTGAAGATATTCTACAGCATCAACGATGGTCCGTTTGATTCCGCGCCGCTGTTTGCTACCGCCAATCCTGACTCGTTCTACGGTTACATCCCGGCCCAGTCAGGGATAGGCGAAGTGGCGTACTATATTCAAGCGGCCGACAGTTCCGGCCGCGTGGAAACGCACCCGTTCATAGGTGAACCGGGCGCACACAGATTCTCCATGGAGTTGCCCCCGGAGTTGCAAATCGTAGAAGCGGAAGTCTACGACAGTCTGCAGCCGGGCGACGTCAGCCAGCAGTTTGTAAGAGTCAAGAACAACGGCGGCGGGCTCTTGTACATCAGTTTTTCCTCCGATGACGCCTGGCTGACCTGCGATGAGAGCGAACAGGAAGTCTACCCCGGCGACAGTATTGACTTTGAGATGTCCATCGCAGCCGACCAGATGGACTACGGTGATAACCTGGGCTCGCTTGACTACACTTGCAATGACGGCGGTGCGCCTTCCGGCAGCATCCCGGTCTACGCTCACCTTTACACGCCGGATATCTTCATTAGCGAGACATCGATTGACGAAAACCTGGAAGGCGGCGACAGTTCCACCTACCAACTGGTAATCTTCAACAATGGTCCGGGGCGACTCGATTTTGAAGCGGTCGGCCAGATGTTCCAGAACAAGAATTCGGCGGCCGGCTCAACATCCAAGCCAGCCGGTGCGGTCCGTGAGCTATTGGGATACCACCCGGTAGAATTCGATAAATCTGAGGCGGCCGAACCGCTCTATGCGCCCATGCGCGCCGACTTTGGCGGCCCGGACGGATACGGCCACTTCTGGGTCGACTCCGATGAGCCGGGCGGGCCGACCTACTCGTGGATCGACATCTCGTCAAGCGGCGCCGAGGTCACGTTGGGCGATGACGAAGCAACGACGGCCATCGGTATCGGATTCGGGTTTCCGTACTACGACGGCACCTACAATGAACTCTTTATCGGCTCCAATGGTATCGTTGCCTTCGACGAGGGCCTCGCCAGTCGGGCTAATTCGGACCTGCCGAACACCGATTTCACCAGTCTGATAGCGATGTGGTGGGACGACCTCGATCCCCGCCAGGGCGGGCATATTTACTATTACCACGACGCTGCCAACGAGCGTTTTGTCGTCAGTTTCGAAGATATCAGGTTCTATTCCGGCACCAGCGGCACCGGGTCGCTGAGCTTCCAGCTTATTCTCGAACCTGATGGCGCTATCAAGCTTCAATACGGTGTGATGGACCCCGGCAGTCTGGATCTTGTGAGCGCTACTGCCGGTATTCAAAACTCCGAGGCCGATGATGCTCTTGAAGTAGTGTACAACGCAGCTTATATGCACGACAATCTGGCAATCCAGATCACAGCCGAGCATTGGCTGTCGGTGTCACCGGCCGGCGGCTCGATAGAGCCGTACGGTTCCGCCTCTGTCGACGTCAAGTTTAGCGCTACGGACCTTGAGACCGGGCTGTACAGCGGGCAGGTGCTGGTATCATCCAATGATCCGGACACCCCCTCGTGGAGCGTCCCGGTCAGCCTGACGGTAGCC
>JAUXBJ010000172.1 GCA_030619425.1 bacterium | reverse complement strand
GTACGTCCGGCTGTGGCAAATGGCGGCCAACTCTCCGACCTCAGGCCAGGAGTTGCAGTTCGTGTTCGACGAGATCATCGTCAAGGCCGCCTTTCCCATAATTGTTCTCGACCGCGACCGACAGCCGATTCACTGGCGCAACGTGCGGGGTATCGACCCGGCGGATACCTCGGCGGCCACGCTGACCCGGCTGAAGAAAGAGGCCGAGAAGATGACCGCGCAGAACAATGAGTTCCCTCTGCATTTTGGCGAGACACACGTCAACTATTTCTGCTACGGTGATTCGGATGTAATCAACCAGTTGAAGTGGATGCCGTTCGTGGAGATCGGAATCGTCCTGGCCTTCATGATCGTGGGCATCATCGGTTTTCAGAATATCCGCAAAAGTGAAGAACGACACATCTGGGTCGGCATGGCCAAGGAAACGGCTCACCAACTCGGCACCCCTATCACTTCGCTGATGGGCTGGCTGGAAGTTATGCACAGTGAGTGCGGACTGGATCAGCGCGATGTGGATAAGGAGATGCTGGGTGAGACAATGACTAACATTTCCGCCGATGTCGACCGTTTGCAGAAGATCGCGAATCGTTTCAGTCAGATCGGCTCGATTCCGGAGATGATCCCCAACGACCTTAACCAACTGGTCAGCGACACGGTAGACTACTATCGGCGACGGCTGCCGTACGAAGGTGAGGGTGTCAAGCTGACTTTTGAGGCCGGGAAGCTCCCCCCGGTCCATCTGAATGCCGAGCTGTTGGGCTGGGCGCTGGAGAACCTCGTCAAGAACGCTCTTCAAGCAGTCGAGGGTCGCACCGGGAAGGTCGATTTGACCACGCGACTGGCGGCGAGCGGAAATGATATCGTCATTGAGGTCACCGACAACGGTCGTGGTATAGCGCCCCCCGCCGCGCGCAAGATATTCAAGGCCGGATTCACTACCAAGAAACGCGGCTGGGGATTGGGCCTGACGTTGGTGAAGCGGATCGTGGAAGAGTATCACGGCGGTAAAGTGACGCTCAGAAAATCGAAACCGGGGGAAACGGTATTTGAAATATGCCTCCCCGTCCGGAGAGAAACCGTAACCGAAAGAAAGCAGAACAACACATGAGCAAACCCACGGGCAAGTGGAAGATCCTCTGGGTCGATGATGAGATCGATTCGTTGAAAGCACATCTGATTTTCCTTGAAAAGAAAGGATTCTCTCTTTCCACTGCGATGTCGGGCGACGACGCCGTTGCTTTGGTGCAGAAGGAGAGTTTCGATCTTGTGCTATTGGACGAGATGATGCCGGGTCGCGACGGGTTGAGCACATTGGAGGAAATCAAGGAACTAAAGCCGCATCTGCCGGTAGTGATGGTTACCAAATCGGAAGAAGAGTCTCTGATGGATGACGCCATCGGCTCGAAGATCGACGACTATCTGGTCAAGCCGGTCAATCCGTCGCAGATTCTGTTGGTCATTAAGCGTTTGTTGGAATCAAAGAAGATTATTACCGGTTCCTCGATGAAACGATACATAACCGAGATCAACCGGTTCAATGAGAAACTGTATGGAGCGCTGAGTCCGGAAGACTGGCACGAAGCTGCACGTATTCTCGCCTGGTGGAATCTAGAGCTTGACAACAACCCGGACACCGGTCTGGAGCAGATGCTGGATGGGACGCGCAAAGAGTGGAACATCGAATTTACGAAGTACCTCGACAAGAAATATCGTCCCTGGCTGAATTCGGACAAACGACCCGTGCTCTCACCGGACGTGGTCGGTAAGTACCTGGTGCCATTATCCAAGGAAGGCAGAAAGATTCTGTTCATCGTGGTCGACTGCATGCGTCTGGATCAGTGGATGCTGGTGGAGCCACTGCTGGCGGAATTCTACGATGTCCGCCGGGAGCATTATTTCGCGATGTTACCCACCGCCACTCCCTTCGCGCGCAACGCCCTGTTTGCCGGCATGTTTCCGGACGACATTCATCGTGCCTACCCGGACAATTACTCTACGCAGGACGAAGGTTCATTGAACCGTAATGAAGAACGGTTCTTTAATGACAACCTGGCCCGCCACGGCCTGCGCTTCGACAAGAAGCTGCGCTATCACAAAATCTACGACAACACTCAGGGCGAAAGTCTGGCCAAAAGGATCGCCGACTTCTACGACAGTCCGATGACGGCGTTCGTGTTTAACTTTTTGGACATACTGGCGCACGGCCGTTCCAACAACATGATCCTGAAGGAAATCGCCGGTACCGACTCAGCTTTTCGTTCGCTGATGAAAAGCTGGTTTGTGCACTCTCCGCTGTTTACGATTCTCAAAGCGTTCGCGGGACGTGACACCACGATCGTAGTCACTTCCGATCATGGATCCATCCTGTGCCAGCGAGGCACCATCGCCCACGGTAAGCGTTCGACTTCGACCAATCTTCGGTACAAGTACGGCGACAACCTTAACTCAGATCCCAAAGAATCGTTGTTGATCAAGAAACCGGATCAATACCGATTGCCGATGCTGACTCTGGCGACAACATATATTATCGCCAAAGAGGATTTCTACTTTGTCTACCCGAACAACTACAATGAGATGGTGCGGCAGTTCATGAACTCATTCCAGCACGGCGGCATCTCGCTGGAGGAAATGGTGGTGCCGCTGGCGATCCTGACGCCGAGGTAGAACGTTGGCCCTTCGCCTCAACATCACATCTCACAACGAGTCCGAAACCATCGCTCTGGCTGAAAAGCTGGCGGCTTTGTTTCGTCCCGGCGACCTGGTGGTTCTGAAGGGTGAGTTGGGCGCGGGCAAGACCGCCTTCGTGCGCGGATTAGCCGGGGCGCTGGGTCTGGATCGAGAGGCGGTCAATTCGCCGTCGTTTACTATTGTCAATGAGTATCCGGGGGAACGCCCGATGTATCATCTTGACCTGTACCGTATCAATGACCCGACCGAGCTTGACGAAATCGGCTGGGATGAGTACCTTCAGCGTCCCGGACTTATTGTCGTCGAATGGGGTGACAAGGCGGGTAATTACCTGCCGTCGCAATATTACGTGATTGGTTTTAAGATTATAGATGAGCAGACCCGCGAGATTGATGTCTCGCACGTACAGACATGAATGACCTGACATACCAACACGTTCTGGCCATCGACACTTCCACGTCGGTACTTCGCCTGGCTCTGAGATTCGGGTCTGACCGGGTTGTAAAACTGAACGAGGATATCGGCGCATCGCATGGTCAGATGCTGATTCGTAAGATTCAGGACTTGCTTGATGGCGCCGGCGTTCAAACCAGGCAACTCAGCGCCATTGTCATCTGCACGGGGCCGGGTTCTTTCACCGGTCTGAGAATCGGATTGGCGGCGGCCAAGGGCATGGCGGAAGCGCTTGGCATTCCGATAATCGGAGTATCGCTCTTCGACATAGCAGCTCTAAAACTGGGAAACGTTGCCGGCGAGGTCTGCATCGTGGTGCCGTTCAAACGTGACAAATGTTTCGTCGCCACCTTGCAGGACGACCTGTGTGACCCTGAGCGCATCGAGGCCGTCACGATAGACAGGATTGGCGCCTTCGTGAAAGATCGTCCGGTCACGAGCGTTGGTATCAAGCTGCCGCCGGAAATATTGTCATCCGAATCAACTGTTCCGCCCGGCATCGAGTACGATGCTGCTGATTTGCTGCAAGTCGGAACGGCCAGGCTGGAGGCGGGCGACCTGGATGATATCAGCCAATTGCAGCCGTTGTACGTTCAAAAATCACAGGCGGAACTTCGCTATGAGCAGCGTCGAAAAGACCAGTAAACTGACTGTCACCATCAGGGCTATGACCGTGGAAGACATTCCCCGCATCGCCGCGCTGGAGCAGGAGCTATTCCCTGATCCCTGGTCCGAGAATGCTTTTAACGAGGCTCTGGCCGAAGACGATTGGGGTTCACTGGTGGCGCTGGATGATGGTGAGATCGTCGGCTATGCCTGCTACTTGATTATCGACGTGGAATCACATTTGACCAACATTGCGGTGGTCGAATCGTACCGAAGAAAATCGGTTGCCAAACAACTCCTTGAGCATATTTTACGGGTCGTGAAAGAAGCTGAATGCGAGTACCTCCTGCTGGAAGTGCGACCCACCAATACCGGTGCGATTGCTTTCTACCGGAGGCACGGTTTTCATCAGTTGTACCGACGTCCCAATTACTATCGGAACCCGGTTGAGGATGCTTTGGTGATGATATATTATCTTGATGACGCGTGAGTGAGCGAGTGATCCATGGAATGGTTCAAGAAAGCGAAATCGGGAATTGAGTCCAAAGAGAAGAAGAACATCCCGGAAGGGTTGTGGACGAAGTGCACTTCGTGCGGTGAAATCGTGTACAGCAAGAAGATGGAGCAACTCCTGTGGGTTTGCCCCAACTGTAACTTCCATTTCCGTATTCCCAGCAAGAAATACATCGAGCTTCTCCTCGACGACGGACGCCTGGACTTACAGGATGTCAATCTGGTGTCGAAAGATCCACTGAAGTTCAAGGACTCCAAGAAGTATCCCGACCGCATCAAAACCGCCCAGCAAAAGTCCGGCGCGCTGGAGGGTGTCACCGCCGGGCTGGCAGCAATCGACGGCATACGGGTGTCGTTTGCCATAATGGACTTTTCCTTTATTGGGGGGTCGATGGGTTCGGTCGTGGGTGAGAAGATCGGTCGCGCCATCGAACGAGCTATTGAAAACGAGGTACCCCTTTTGATCGTATCGAGCAGTGGCGGTGCTCGCATGCAGGAGGGGATTCTGTCTTTGATGCAGATGGCCAAAACATCGGCCTTGCTGGCGGTGCTGGCCGAGAAGCGCATTCCCTATATTTCTATTCTGACCAATCCAACTACCGCCGGCGTCATGGCGTCCTACGCCTCGTTGGGGGATGTTATCATCGCGGAGCCCAAAGCCCTTCTTGGTTTTGCCGGACCGCGGGTAATCCAGCAGACTATCGGTCAGGATTTGCCGGAAGGGTTTCAGTCTTCCGAGTTTTTCCTCAAACAGGGATTCCTTGACAAGATCGTCGAACGCAAAAACCTGCGTAACACCATCGTCAAGCTTCTCAGGATGATGTGGAGAAAGAGCGTTGAAACATAACTATGTTTCAGCCGAGAGGTTTATCCTTTCTCGCGAATTCTTCGGCATGAAGCTCGGGCTGGAGAATATCTCGCAGTTTCTTGAATCGATCGGATCACCGCAGCACACCTACCCGACAATCCACCTGGCCGGAACCAACGGCAAGGGTTCGACGGCGGCCATGATTGCATCGGTGTTGCAAAAGGCCGGCTACAAGACGGGCCTCTTCACATCCCCTCATCTCGTCAGCTTAAGGGAGCGGATACGGGTCAACGGTCGGATGATTCCCGGACGATCGGTGACAGCGTTCGTCGATCGCTAT
>JAUXBJ010000066.1 GCA_030619425.1 bacterium | reverse complement strand
GAAGATATTCGTCACCGCTCTTTTCCCATTGGTCATTCTGTTTCTGGAGAGCGGCTTTCAGGAGCGCGGGTTACGATCCTTTTTCATGTTCTCCACTCTCGGCCTAGTGATCGGAGTGATCATCCTGTCGCCGCATCCGCAGATGTCGTATTTCACGTTGTGGGTGGTGGCGGCTTATGCTGCTTTCCGGACAGTAATGATGCTCAGGGATAAAACCGGCTTGCCGGCAACGCTGCGACCGGCAGTTCTGACCGCGTACGCCGTGGTTATCGGTCTGCTGATCTCGGCCATCCAGTTCTACCCTGGGTACATCTACACCTCTGAGTTCTCGCCGCGAGCCGATTCCAAGAGCGGCTGGGAATGGGCAACCTCCTGGTCGATGCATGAGGAAGAAGCGGTCTCGCTTCTGATCCCGGAGTTTTCGGGCACCGCAAGCCAAAAAGCTGAGACCTTCTACTGGGGCAAGAATTACTTCAAAGACAACTCGGAATCAGTCGGGATTATTGCGATCTTTGCTGCCCTGATTGGTTTCTTTTTCTATCGCCGTAAAGAGTCATATTTCTTCGGCGGCCTGGCGCTGTTCGCCCTCATCTACGCGCTGGGAGCAACGACGCCATTGTTCTATCTGTTCTACTGGCTGATACCGAAGGTTAGTTCTCTGCGAGCGCCTTCAATGATCATGTTCCTCTTTTCTTTCTCGGTGGCCTTGCTGGCGGGTATGGGTTTGCAGTGGCTGCGAGATTCGCGCAAGGACAAATCCGACGCGCGTTCGTCGACGCGGTTTACATACTTGTTAGTCGGGTTGCCTGCTCTCATGCTACTGTTGGCGCTTGTCTTCGCTGTGGGCGGTAAGGGAGTGATGTCCACCTGGTGTTCGCTGTTCTTCGAAGAGGCCAGCAGTCGGCATATTACTCAGACTTTGACCAAACTGGACCTGGCCTACATGAACCTGCCCGCGATTCAGTCAGGGGCGTGGCTGGCGTTCTTGTTCACATCTTTGGCGGCGATGTTCATCTGGCTATACCGATCCGGCAAGGCCGGGATTGCGATTCTGATGGCTCTGATCGCTATTGTGGCCATTGACGGTATTCGTTTCAATCTCCGTTTTGTGGACACCATGGACGCCGAGGAATACTGGCGGCCGAGTCCGGTTGCAGAGTTCATCAAGCAGCGGCATGACAACTACCGCGTGATGAACTTCAAAGCATTGCCGGCAGATTTGTTACCGTTTTTCAAGATCGAAATCGTGACCGGATATCATGGCAACCAACTACGCTGGTTCGACGAATTGCTGGGTGGACCGGGCGCCAGGAATCAGAGCAACCCGCGCCTGTTAAACCTGGCCTCGGCCGGATACATTCTCATTCCATCGAATCAACAGATGCCGGATGGCTATTTCGGGGATTAGCCGGTGACTGAACTGGCCTCTTTCGGGCAGGCCAAACTGCTTAAGAATGAAAACGCTCTGCCGCGAGTGTTCCTGGCCAATAAGTTTAGAGTCTACGAAAATCGCAGCGACATTTATCCGCTGATTCTGGAAGGCGACGAGGACCTGAGTGAGATCGTCTACCTGGAGAAGGAACCATCATTGCCCCTTGCTGCTGATTCGATGCACACCGACAGCGCCTGGATCGAGAATTTCGGTATCGATTCGGTCGAAATCCGTCTCCACTGTACGAGCAACCGGTTGTTGGTGCTTACCGACAACTTCTACGATGCCTGGCACGTGAGCGTTGATGGTCGCCCGGTTGAGTTGCTGCGCGCCTACGGCACCTTTAGGGCGGTCGAGGTGCCCGCCGGCGCCGAGCGCGTTTTGTTCTGGTACCACTCCGAAAGATATGCGACCGGCAAGACAGTGACCTGGCTGACTCTCATCTACGTGGCGTTAGTGATGGCGGGTTATGCTTTGATACGTTGGCGCCGAGGACGAAAAAAGGAAGAAGCAACTGTATGAGTCCCACCCAGCGCGCCCTGATCATATTCCCTACATATAACGAACGCGAAAACATCGAGAAGATAGTCCATGCGGTCCTGCCGCTGGACCCGCGAATCCACGTGCTGGTGGTGGATGATAGTTCGCCCGACGGCACCGGCGAGATCGCCGACCGTCTGGCCGCCTCCGAGTCAAAAGTGAATGTGATGCACCGCAAAAAGAAAGCGGGGTTGGGGCGGGCTTATCTGGCCGGCTTCAGGTGGGCTATCGAGCGGGAGTATGACTACATATTTGAAATGGATGCCGACTTCTCACACGGACCGGAGTACATCAAGGATTTCCTCAGAGAGATTCGGGAATATGATCTGGTTCTTGGCTCGCGCTACATTTGCGGGGTCAACGTCATCAACTGGCCGATGTCCCGGTTGCTCTTATCCTACTTTGCCAATGTTTACACTCGGATTGTCACCGGTATGCCTTTGCGCGACGCCACCGGTGGGTTCAAATGTTTTCGTCGTAAAGTCCTTGAGGCGATAGATTTGGAAGCCGTGCAATCGTCGGGCTACAGCTTTCAAATAGAGATGTCCATGCGCGCCTGGAAGAAGGGGTTTCGTATCAAAGAGATACCGATCACTTTCGTTGATCGAACCGCCGGTGAGTCCAAGATGTCCAAGAAGATCATGCGCGAGGCTATCTGGATGGTCTGGTTGTTGAGGCTCAAGTCGATCTTCGGCAAACTTGGCTAAAACAAGACGCCCATTTTGGTCAAGAACAAAGTTTCCATCGTCATCGTAACTCACAACTCGCAGGCGACCCTGGAGCGGTGTCTGGTTAGTCTCCAGGGCGGTCTTGCGGAGGTCGATCACGAATTAGTGGTGGTCGATAACGCCTCCTCTGACGGCTCCGGCGAGATTGTGAAGCAGCAGTATCCCGATGCTACCATAGTGACCAACGAGAAAAACCGTGGTTTCGCCGCCGCCTGTAATCAAGCTGTGCAGGAGACCGAGGGCGAGTTTTTGCTGTTTGTGAATCCGGATGTTCAGATGGATCCGGGGTCGGTCCAAAGCATGATGGCACTGATACGTACCGATCACAAAGCAGGCGCCATTACGCCGAGGATGCGTAACCTTGACGGCAGCTTTCAGCCTACCTGTCGTCGGCTGCCGACCATTTACAACCTGCTGTTTTCGCGCGGTTCGGTTCTTTCGCGACTGATCGGCGCCCGGCATATCTACACCCTGCCGGATTATGCCGAAACCAAGGCTGTTGAAGCGGTGGCGGCTACCGTGCTGTTGATCCGACGTTCGCTCTTTAGCAGGATGAAAGGTTTTGACGAACGGTTCTTCATGTACATGGAAGATACCGATCTCTGCTACCGTCTCCGGACCCTGGGTTATCATAACTACTTCGTACCGACAGCGGGGGCGGTTCACGATTGGGGACACGGCAGTGACGCCGGACGGCTCAGACGTATATGGCACCATCACTTCTCGGTATGGAAGTACTTCCTCAAGCATCTGCCAAATGGGTTCTCTCTGTTGGTCCTACCGGCAATCCTGACTTTGAACATGTTGCTCACAATCATCACGCCACCTTACGGCAGGTCGGGGAGGCGTTGACCGATGCCGACCGAGACGATCCTGGTCATAGCCCTTTGTTCGCTGGTCACAGCCATGATCAGCCTGCCCCTGCTCATCTGGTGGGGCCATAGGTTTGGGCTTCTTGACCAGCCGGGTCGACACAAACGCCACAAGCGACCGGTGCCGTACCTGGGCGGCGTGGCCCTTTTTGTGTCGGTATGGAGTTCGCTCCTGGTCTCCGCGCTTTTGTATTCCGAATGGTACGGGAGCAACACGTCGGCGCTCTTCTACGTGTTTCTGGGAGCGCTGGTAATTACCCTGATCGGGTTGGCCGATGATCTGTCGCCGCTGTCGGCCCGTGTAAAGCTGGTAGCGCAGATTGCGGTCGGTTTGTTACTGTATCTGTCCGGCTTGCGAGTGGAACTCCTGAGTACTCCCTACGGCAGCGTCGATATCGGTATGGCGTCTTTGGGCATAACCGTGCTCTGGGTGGTGGTGCTGACCAACGCCATCAACCTGATTGATGGGCTTGACGGTCTGGCCGGGGGAGTGTCGTTGATCGCAGCGGCAACCCTAATGGTGCTGGGACATCTGATGAGTGTCGGCTGGGCGGTTGTGTTCATGGTCGGGATGATCGGTTTTCTCGTTCCGTTTCTATTCTTCAATCGTTACCCGGCCAGGATCTTTCTGGGTGACTCGGGGTCCATGCAACTGGGTTATTATTTTGCGGTTTTTTCGCTCTTGGTGCCGCTTAAGTCCTTCACAGCGTCAGCTCTGTATCTGCCGCTATTGGCTTTGGGGGTGCCGATTCTCGAGACGGTATCTTCTTTTGTGCGCCGGGCCGTCAGTGGGCGCAACGTAATGCAGGCGGATCGTCGTCACCTGTTCCATTTTCTGTCGTTGGCCGGATTATCGCAACGGGGCGTGGTTCTGGTGTTCTACCTGATGGGGATCGTCTTCTCTTTGTTCTCACTGGCCATGTTTCTGTGGAACCGGTTGATAGTGCTGTCTGTTTTGGCCGTTTTTATGGTTGTAATTCTGACGGCGTTCTTTATTTTAGTAACCGGTGTAGCCTCGCGCCGGCGTCGCAAATGACAGTCGGCGGCAAGAACCATCGAGCCTGATAAGACTTGGATCGGAACGGCATGGTCGACAGACCTTATTTAGAATTCGAACGACCGCTGGTCGAGTTGGAGAAGAAGATCTCCGACATGAAAGATTTCTCCGTCGGAGAGAGTATCGAACTGGACGGGGAGATCGCGTCCCTGGAAAAAAAGCTGGCTCGACTTCGCAAGGACATCTACTCCCGACTGACGCGCTGGCAGCGTGTACAGTTGTCTCGCCATCCCAAACGTCCCTACACTCTTGATTATATCAAGATGATCACCACCGATTTCGTGGAGCTTCACGGTGATCGTTGTTTCGCCGACGATCAGGCGATGATCGGTGGGTTCGCCAGAATCGATGACCAGCCGGTGCTGGTGATTGGTCAGCAGAAAGGTCGTGACACCAAACAGAAACTGGCCCGCAACTTCGGCATGGCCCATCCCGAAGGGTATCGCAAGGCACTACGGCTGTTCAAACTGGCCGAGAAGTTTGAGATCCCGATCGTAGTACTGATCGATACACCGGGAGCGTACCCGGGGATCGGCGCTGAAGAGCGTGGTCAGGCCGAGGCGATTGCCCACAATATCAGAGAGATGGCCCGACTGCGAGTGCCGATTGTGGTGGTTATTATCGGCGAGGGTGCGTCCGGAGGGGCACTCGGTATCGGCGTTGGCGATGTCGTCATGATGCTTGAGTACGCCTGGTACTCCGTTATTTCGCCGGAAGGCTGCGCCGCGATTTTATGGCGTGACGCCGCCAAAGCGCCGGAGGCGGCCGAGGCGCTCAAGGTGACATCGGATGATTTGATAAAGCTGAAAGTGGTCGACAAGGTGATCAGCGAGCCGGAGGGTGGTGCTCACCGAGATCCAACCGCGACTGCCCAGTTAGTGAAGAAAGAAATACTGGCTGCTCTGAAGGAGTTGCAGACCAAGCCGGTCGAGCAACTTCTCCGGGACAGACTGGCCAAATACCGAAGTATCGGTGAGTTCGAGGAACGCTGAGGAAACAAGTCAATGGCGCTGTCAAGTCAACTGCTGGAGAAAATGGTTTGTCCGAAGTGCAAGGGGAAACTGAGTTACCAAGAAGATGAGAATCGTCTGGTCTGCGAGAACTGCCGGCTCGCTTACCGAATCACCGACGACATACCGGTGCTGCTGATGGACGAAGCAGAGAAAATCGATTAGGGAATAATACATGAAGCTATCTAAATTCTGCGACGAGACACTGGTGCAATTCGACCTGAAAGCTACCGACAAGACTGGTGTGATCGAAGAGTTGGTTGATCTTGTTGCCCGTTCCAATATGGTCAAAGATCGGGATCAACTCCTACAGGATATTAAGGAGCGGGAAAACCTGGTCACAACCGGGGTTGGGTATGGGGTGGCTTTTCCGCACGCGAAAACCAGATCGGTCAAGGGGATCGTGATTGCTTTCGGACGAAGCAGCGCCGGTGTGGACTTCGACGCCATGGATCACAAGGCAGTACATCTCTTCTTTCTGATCGCCGCTCCTGAAGACGCTATCGGTGCGCACCTGAATGTGATGGCGTGCCTGTCTTATCTGATGAAACCGGAGGAGAACCGCAAGAAACTGCTTGAGGCCGCTTCGCCCGGAGATGTGCTGGCTCTAATTGATGTCGTCGAGTAATCAGGGTCTCGTTCTGACTGGCGTTTGCCATGTTGAACAGGAAATCCGGTCTTTCTTATAAGAGTTGGCGAGCCGTTAATCTCGGTCTTATCCTGTTTTTCGTCATCATATTGATCGTTGGGTCATGGGAGGTAAACATAAAGATCTGCGGGGCTATTCTCGCCACTACCCATTATCCGTTTGAAGAAGTAGAATCGGCCGTCGAGATTCTGTCCGATGTTAACGACCGAAACCAGTCGCTCATGAAGTCGCTGGCCGAGGCTCAGTTTCAGATCGGCCGTTTAGAAGAGGCTAAGCGCGAGAATGTGCGATTGCGTTCGGTGTTGGGGTTCGAACCGCCACCCGGCTACCGGCTCTTGCCGGCTCGTGTTGTCTCGGTTACCGGTGAGCAGTTGCCGATCTCGGCCGCAATTAACAAAGGACTGGTCGATTCGGTCCTGATTAATCAACCGGTCATCAATCAGGTCGGGCTGGTCGGACGAGTGCAGGAGGTTATGTCGGGTTATGCGAAAGTGCAGTGTTTGACCGATCCGCTCAACCGCGTGGCCAGCCGCGTTGCAACCAGCCGCGAGATGGGCATCGTGCGCTACTTGCCATCGGAAGGTATGATTCTGGATAATTTTCCCAATCAGGGCGCCATCCAGATAGGTGATACCATTTTGTCGTCGGGGCTGGGGGGCATCTACCCGCCGGGCCTGAGAGTTGGCATTGTATCGGATGTTCGGCGGCCGGAAAACAAGCCTTACTCGCTGATCAACCTCGAACCGGTGGTCAGTTTTCGGACCATCGAGGAGCTCTTCATTCTGATACCGGAGGGTCCATGACGCGGGTGATCCCATTCATACTCTATCTTTTGTTGATCGCCCTGCACGAGGTTATGCTAAGGGACATCACGACAGTGTTTACGGCCGAGATCAATCTGGCCGCCCTTATCGCGCTGACGGTGGCTGTTTACAAACCGGAGTTAGTGACGACCTGGTTCGGCTTTGCCGCCGGTCTGGTGCTGGCCGCCGGGATGCCGGATCTAATCGGATGGCATGCACTGTGGCTGGCAGGGCTGGGACTTCTCGCCTACCACACTCGTGAGCGGCTAAACCTCGACTCTCTATATGCCAAACTGCTGCTGCTACTGGGTGGTATATTTCTTCACAATGTTATGGTGTTGATTACCTTTGGAGCGGAAGATTTTTTGTTTCTTTTGGTGACCGCCGCGCTGCCGGGCGCCGTTTACACTACTCTGATAGGGTGGCTTTTCTTTCTG
>JAUXBJ010000223.1 GCA_030619425.1 bacterium | reverse complement strand
TGAAATTGTCGACAATGAAATCTCTGAGTTGCGCTCGAACGTCCAATCGAACCTCCTGGTCAAACAATCGTTCCTTGCTGGAAACAATCCGGTTTCCTAACTTATCGACAGATCGAAGTTACAGTAAAGTCCTCATCGCGACAAGCGTTTCTCTCGCGCTCGGTGCGCATCTGTAGTCTAAACGCCTCGTCGGTCATCATGCCACACCGAGTACTCGTCAGACATCGGCGGCGACGGCGGTTCAAACTGATCAACAAAACGTTGAACCATCAGTTGCGCGGAAAGGATCCCGATGAATGACATGTTATCCTTGAACGACAGGTGGGCGTGCGAGAGCCGCGCGCATTTGGTCTTCAGCTTGTTCACAGCGGACGGCTTGAACAGTCCCGCCCGGCTCAGCGACTCCTCGGTGAGCAACTCATCAATGTACGCCGGTCGGTTGTCGCAGAAAAAACTGTTGGAATCCGGCGCCATGTACGGCTGCTTGACACGATCAACGATGCGGCTGGGCAATTCGGCTTTCATGGCCCGTTTCAGCACCGCCTTTTCATTCAGGCCGCGTATCTTGTACCAGGGAGGAATCCTGGAGCCAAGCTCGACCACGCGGTGATCCAGAAACGGATACCGCCCCTCGACAGAGTTTGCCGCCGACACGCGATCCCCCTGCGAAGAAAGCAGGTATCCCGACAACAGTGACCGCGCCTCAAGGTACTGAGCACGCAAAAGATGATGCCATCGGTCGAATTGGTCGGGGAGGTCACGCCCGAACACTTCAAGCGATGGGTGATCGCCGATCTGCGCCTTTACATCGTCGGTGAAATACTCTTTCAGCTTCACCGTCGTATTTATTCGTGGCAGGTGCGAGAAGAAATACTTGTCGGTCTGAGACAGACCCTTCTTGTAGAATGTTTCCAAGTAAAAGCGGGCCCGCCCCGGCGACAGCGGCAATGTCGGGTACAGTTTTCTCAGCAACAAGGGTCGCCACTTCGAATCGGGACGACGCGACCAGAACTTTCGGATCAGTGTCTCTTTGAATAGATCGTAGCCGCCAAATATCTCGTCGGCTCCCTCGCCGGTCAGGACTACTTTGAAATCGTTCCGTCGTACCAGCGCCGACAACAGGTAGAGAGGGGTGGGAGCGGTTCTGACAATCGGCCGTTCGGCATGCCAGATAACGTGCGGAAAGTTTTCGGCGATATCCTGATAGGAGCAACTTACCTGATGGTGATTGGTGCCGAGATGATCGGCCATCTCACGCTGGAACTCCGACTCATCGTATGCCTTGTCATGAAAGGCGATCGAAAACGTCTCCACGCGGGTGTCGGTAAAGTGTTTGATCAGCGCCGTGGTGGCCGATGAGTCAAGGCCGCCGGATAAATACGCCCCTACCGGCACGTCGGCTCGCAGCCGCAACCGGACAGAATCTACTAACAACTCATGAAGCTCCTCGGCCCAGGAGTCGATCGATCTTGAACGGTCGAACTCGGTCGGGAAGTCCATCGACCACCAACGATGATTGGATACCTGCCCGTTCTTGATTTCAAGATAGCATCCGGCCTCGAGTTCGTTGATCCCGTCAAAAGCGGTGCGCGGCGGCGCCGTCGTCCACCAGGTGAAAATCTCGTCCAGCCCCTTGAGGTCGAGGCGACGAGGAACCGACCGGTCGCAGAAAATCGATTTGATCTCGGAGGCGAATATGAAACGTCCATTGTGCGTGGCGTAGAAAACCGGACGGATACCCAACCGATCCCGCGCGATGAACAGAGAACCCTGCTTCTTATCATAGATGGCGAAGGCAAACTGGCCGTTGAAGCGTGACAAGCATTCACTGCCCCACTGTTCGTAGGCGTGCACGATAACTTCCGTGTCCGAGCGCGTGCGGAACCGGTGGCCCGCCTTCTCCAGTTCGTCGCGAAGTTCAATGTAATTGTAAATCTCACCGTTGTACGAGATCCATATTGAACCATCCTCATTGCACAACGGCTGCGATCCGGTGGAGAGATCGATGATCGACAGACGGGCCTGACCGAGCACACAGCGATCGTCAAGATAGGCGCCGAACTCATCCGGACCACGGTGATGCAAGATTTTGATCATGCGTCCGATCAACTGCTCGTCGGGCAGATCAGTCGCATTATTCAGTTTGAAATATCCAGCAATCCCACACATAGCAGAAACTTAATCCGGAAGAGGAGACGGCTCATCGGTTGTTCGTATACTGTCGACAACCCGCTAATCGATTTCCAGCGGACTCATCCGCAGATACTCGGTGGCGACAATCTTGCGCTTGATATTGGCGTACGCTTTCTCCACCTGTTGTTCGGACAGACCAAGCACCGATGCCGCCTTGGCCGGTGAAACGTCGTGCTCCATCGCATACCAGAGCATATCCATGTTGTAGAAATCCAGGCCGAAGAAGAACTCCTCCTGAGTGACTTCAGCGGAATATGTATCGGTGGTGGGCTGGCGCTGTATAATCTCATCGGGAACGCCAAGAAACTCGGCCAACTGGAAAACCTGTATCTTGTAGAGATGCGCGATAGGCTTCAGATCCGCGCCGCCGTCACCGTACTTGACGAAGAACCCTTGCTGATGCTCATCCTTATTGCCGGTGCCGACCACGGCCCAGTTACGAAGCTCGCCGTGATAGTAAAGCGTGGTCATACGAAGTCGCTGTTTCAGATTGGACGCCGCTACCACCTGCAAGTACGCCTTCAGCGGCATGCGTTTGGTCTTTGACTCTCCGGCTTCATTTTCTATGGTGAGGTTGAAGAAGTTGAACGTTTCCTTATCCAGGATATTGCCCGGGTTTATTATTTTTGCCTTGTAGCTGTCATCGAACTCAGGGAAAACCTGCTTGATAGCTTCGTCACGGCGCCGGTAACAACCCAGCCCGACCAACCCTCTGGAGATATTCTCCGTGACGGTATCGAAACCGAGCTTCGCGGCCAGAACCTCGGCGAGGTTGGCGCTGTCGGGTGACGAGTCGGTTTCCGGCATCATTATGCCGACCACTTTCTTCGGTCCCAGTGCGCGAACACACAAAGCAGCCACTACCGATGAGTCGATTCCACCGGAGATACCGACCACGGCACCGGATTTCTTCAGTGTACCGCGAATCTGATTGAGTATTGTCCGACACAATTCATCGGCGACTTGCTCCGGGTCAATCCTCAGACTGTCCTTGTTGAATTCCACTTGCTACCCTCACCTCCGATCAGGTTAACACTGTTTGACAGCTTTCCAAGTTACATTCTACTCCTCACGTTGGCAACATCGATATTCACAAAAGCAACGCCGCATCGCCAGAGGCTGCCGAGCCTCGGCGTTTCCTTGATTATCGGTATCTCTCAGACAGCCCTTGAGGTCGTGAAAAGCCGGACGCCTACAGAATTGGCGGACCACTGATCGGCCAATAGGCGAAAGACAACACAACCGTACCCTTCCCGTCCTCGACGGTCAGCTTGCGAACCTGCACCAGAACGTGATGACCCTCGGTCGTGACGATCCAGACCCAGTCTCCTTCGCGGACAGCCACTCGGTCGTCCCTCGGTTCGCTGTCGATTGAGGCCAGTCGGCTTTTTGCCGTCTCCAGATCCCCGTTGACCGAGAGCAGCATAAGTCGGTTGTTGCGCAGGAAGCCGTCCAGTCGGATGGGTGAGGCGAGATAGTCGGTCCCGCCCTTGGAGTAGAAGTACAGATCGTTGTTCAGATCATCGGCGCGCACGTAACGACTTTGGGCAAACGAATATCCGTCCTGCTCGGAACTGTATCGCGTGGTCAACTCAATCTCGCCGCGCGGTCCACAGACGGCCGCCACCTCGACCGATGGCGCCGACAGGGATTGGTCCGGGAAGACTACCCGCGATGAAACATAGTACCTGACACCGTTGTCGAGTCCTTGAGCATCATACTGCACGACGCCGTCGTCGGGATCAGTGTCACCGGGATATACCGTGGCGTTGAAAGGTCGGGAGTTGTCTTCTGACAGAGGCTGTTCACTTATGTAGATGTTGTACCCGCTAATCAGCCGCGGACATTCCACTTTCCACGCTATCGTCATAGCTCCATCGCCGGCCTCAACAGTCAGGGCCTCCGGCCGACACGATGCCCGTTGCTCCGCTCCGGGCTGTGGCGGTCCGCAGCTTATACCTGCCAAGAGCGTCATGAGGCTGAGAAGGGCAAATATCCTCACCGTACGGTTAGCTCCATCTGTCGTGGACACAAGAACCTCGTTTCGCTTTGCGTGATTAGCGCATCTTCCTCTAACCCGACACAACCGATACCGGGGAGATTGATTTCCAGTTCGAGGGTGAAAATATTGCCGCCTTCAAGTTCGATCATCGGCGTCCTGCCGTATCGTTCCCACCTGGGTCCGATGATAGCGCCGCCGTCATGTACCCCACGGCCTAACTGGTGACCAAGAGCATGCTGGTACACGGGATAACCATTGTCGAGCAGTATCTCCCGTGCAACGGCGTCGATCTCAAAGCCCCTGACACCGGGCTGAGTACACCTGGCTGCCTCAGTGATAATGTCGCGCACTGTTCCGAACGCATCTTTCAGGTTTTGCGGTGACCTGCTCTCCCCCGGTCTGCGGAAGTAAACCAACCGTTGCAGGTCGGAACAGTATCACTCGACCTACGCTCCGAAATCCACATGCAGGAGATCCCCCGGTTCCAGCCTGGC
>JAUXBJ010000409.1 GCA_030619425.1 bacterium | reverse complement strand
GCCGGAGAGCACTTGCTCAAGTTTGTACGCAGTGAAGTTAATCCGGTGATCGGTCACACGCGACTGCGGAAAGTTGTAGGTGCGAATCTTGGCCGAACGATCACCCGAGGACACCATGGAGCGACGTTCGGCTGAGATTTTGGCCTGCTGTTCGGACAGTATTTGATCGTACAGTCGTGCCCGCAGAACTTTCATGGCCTTGTTACGGTTTTTCAACTGGGATTTCTCGTCCTGACAGGTAACCACCAGACCGGTCGGAAGATGCGTAATGCGAACGGCTGAGTCGGTAGTGTTGACCGACTGGCCACCGGGCCCGGAAGAGCGGTATACGTCGACCTTGATCTCGTTTTCCCTGATGACGATGTCGACTTCCTCCGCTTCGGGGAAAACCGCCACGGTAACAGCCGAGGTATGTATGCGACCCTGAGTTTCCGTCGTCGGCACCCGCTGCACGCGATGCACACCCGACTCATATTTCATGTGACCGTAGACCTCGTCACCGCCCAGGGAGAAAATGATCTCCTTGAATCCGCCCACTTCCGAGACATGAGAGTTCATTACCTCGAGCTTCCAACCCTGCTTGTCGGCGAAACGTTGGTACATGCGGTACAGATCGGCGGCAAACAGCCCGGCTTCATCACCGCCGGTTCCGGCTCTGATTTCGATCACAGCCGACTTGTCGTCGCTTGGGTCGCGCGGTAACAGTTTCAGCCGGAATTCCTGTTCCAGTTCGCGAACTTCCGGTTGCCCGGCCTCCAACTCTTCCTTGGCCATGGCGACTAACTCTTCATCGTCACTGCCGGCCACAATCTCACGAGCTTCGTCAACAGCAAGGCGCAACTCTCGATAGCGGCGGGCGACTTCGAGAATCGATACCAACTGACGCCGTTCCCGATTAAGGCTGATGAGCTTTTTCCGGTCGGACAGATTCTCCGGCTGGATCATCTGCTCGTCGATAGCTTTCAGTTTTGCTTCCAGTTTGTCAACGATCTCAAGCATATACTTTTATACCTAGCTTAGTCTGATAAGGGTAAGGGATGCCATAGAAAACGGCAAGAAGATAAAGTGGGCAGCTAAGGTACAGCTACCCGCTCCGAACTGAGTTTCGACTCGGTGATGCCGAGCGAAGCCTCCAGCGCTACAATGGCTACCTCAAGTTGATCCAACGATGGTTCCTGAGTGGTGATCTTCTGTAACCACAAACCCGGCTTTATGATGATTCTCGTAATGGCGTGATCACGTGTCTTGCCGGAGAGTTTCAGAAGCTCATAGGAGCTGCCGGCCACTAACGGCAATAGAGAGAAATGAAGCCCAAATCGCGTCAGCAGGGTCGGTGGATGACCGGTCTTGAGAGCGTAGATCGTATCGGAGACGGCATAGATAAAAATCGCCAGTAGCGCCACGATAAGAATAAATGATGTTCCGCAGCGAGGATGAAAACGCGGGTGACGAGCAGCCCGCTCCGGCAACAGGTCGTCCCCCATCTCGTAAGTGAAAATCGACTTGTGTTCGGCGCCATGATACTGAAAAATGCGACGGAACTCGCCGAAAAACGAAATCCCCCAAATATACAGAACGAACATAGTGAGCCGTATCCCTCCGGCCAGCAGGTTAAACCCCACCGCGTTCTTGTCGATGTGAAACAGGTTCGAGATAGCCAACGGGACGAAGAAGAAAATGAAGATACCCAGGCCAAGAGCAAAAGCGACCGTCAGGCCCAACATCAGGCTGTTGGACTTTCGTTCTTTGGAATCGACGGTATCACCTTTTTCCTTGGCGTCCAGTTTTTCCTGTTCCTTGATGGCGATATCGGCTGAGAAATTGAGCGTCTTGATACCCAGCACTAACATTTCCACGAACGTCACGGCGCCTCGGAGGATGGGGAGATTCAGCAGCTTGTGTCTTTTGGACATTGAGACGTAGTTCTCCGTCTTGACCAGGATCCGGCCGTCCGGTACCCGCACGGCGGTAGCCACGCGCTCAGGCGAGCGCATCATGACACCCTCAATAACTGCCTGTCCACCGACATTAAGATCCGGCATCGGAAATCTCCAACTTGCTACGCAGTTTCTGGGTCCTTACTCACAAAGAACAGAACAGGCGGCGCCTCAAATAGAATACGCACCGCCCGGTCAAATCTGTCGCCCAAATCCCAGCTATTGCTGTTTTTGAAGCTTGGCGTACTTACGACGAAACCGCTCCACGCGCCCGGCCGTATCCACCAGTTTCTGCTTACCGGTAAAGAAGGGATGGCAATTGGAGCAGATTTCCACATTAATAG
>JAUXBJ010000028.1 GCA_030619425.1 bacterium | reverse complement strand
CCTTGACTACGGGCTGCAAAAGTTTATCGGCCTCTTGAGCGGGTTAGTCGTAGACCGTAAGAGGATGATGGAGAATATTTACTATAAAGGCGGCGCGGTCTTCTCGCAACGATTGCTGCTCAAACTGACCGGCCTGGTTGGCTCGCGCGACAAGGCCTATCGCATGGTTCAACGCCATGCTATGGCGGCGGTGGCCGGGCGAGGACTGTTTCGAGAAAACGTCTCGAATGATCCGGACATTGGAAAATACTTGAGTAAACGCGAGATCGACGAATGTTTCGACTTGGCGTACTACACACGCCATGTCGATGCCGTTTTCAAGCGAGTGTTTGGAAAATGATCGCACGCGAAGGTCTGGTATTCATATTCATCGGGCTGGCCGGCACGCTAGGGCTGGCGCTGTTGTCGACTTGGTGGGATAGCCGTATTGTGGCGGTTCTGGCTGCCCTGGTCGCTCTGCTGACGGTGTTTACCATCTTTTTTTTCCGTGACCCTGAGCGCCGTTTTGACGATCAGCCCGGCATACTGATCTCCCCTGCTGATGGACGCATTCTTGGCGTTGAGAAGATCGGATACCACGATTTCATCGGTGGCGATGCTGTGAAGGTGTCAATCTTCATGTCGATCCTCGACGTACACGTCAACCGCATACCGGCTGACGGCAGTGTGGAATATGTGAAATACAACCCCGGGAAGTTCTTCAAGGCGTTTTTGGATAAGGCATCGGATGAAAACGAAAACCCCGAGATCGGGATCACCACATCCTCCGGACATCGTCTGGTCGTGAAGCAGATTGCGGGAATAATCGCGCGTCGCATTGTGTGTCATTTGAAGCAAGGTGATACTGTTGACGCCGGAGCACGGTTCGGCATCATCCGGTTCGGCTCGCGCGTCGAGCTTTACGTCTCGGCCGATTCTGATATTCGCGTGACCACGGGCGACCATGTTAAAGGGGGGGCGACTGTGATCGGTTTCCTGCCGGGAGCAGTTGACCAAGCCGGCTCTTACGATTCCAAACAGGCAAAGAATGTCGAACTATAGAGGTATCTTTCCCGGCACCTTTACCATGGGCAACGTCGTCTGTGGTTTTCTGGCCATTCTGTCCGCTTTCGAGGGCAATATCACTACCGCCTGCTGGCTGATAATTCTGGCGGCGTTCCTGGATGCCCTTGACGGCAAGGTGGCGCGGCTGAGCGGCGGCTCTTCCCAGTTTGGGGTGGAGCTTGATTCCCTGGCCGATTTTCTGTCATTCGGGGTGGCGCCGGCTGTGGTGGTTTATGCCATCAAGCTGAGTGATCTGGGTAAATGGGGATGGTTGGTCTCTGTCGTCTATATTATGGCGGCATCATATCGTCTGGCTCGGTTCAATCTGTTGGCCGAGACGGAGGAGAAGAAGGATTTCGTCGGTTTGCCGGTACCGGCGGCGGCCGTGACGATGGTGTCGTATATTATCTTCTGCGATGACATTTGGGGTCAACTCCATTTTGACCGGATTCTGGTGTCCATGATTATCCTGTTTGCGTTTCTTATGGTCTCCCAGGTACGTTACGACTCGCTCCCGGATAATTTCACTAATCCGGAAAACCGCACCAAGTTGGTGGTGCTCCTGGTTGCGGCGGCGGCGATACTTTTCCGGCCCAGACTGTTGTTGTTTCCGTTTTGCGGCAGCTATATATTGTTCGGCGTAATCAGGGAGTTCTTCCGGCTGTTCGGCCGTAGTGTCGGTCGCGTGGCCGGTCGGCAGTACTTGAGGCGTCGAAGCGACAGGAAAGGTTTGGATGAGTGACAACAAGAAAGTAGTTGTTTACGTAAGACTCAAGGACGGTGTTCTTGACCCTCAGGGTGTTACGATCCACAAGGCGCTGATCCAGATGGGATATACCGATTTCGTTTCAGTGCGTTCCGGCCGGTTCTTTGAGTTGGAGATTGATGACAGCGGCGGTGATATCGATCGTAAGATCGATGAAGTCTGTTCGAAGCTGCTGGCCAATCCGGTTATTGAAAAGTACGTAGTGGAGAAAGCTTAGTGAAAGTCGGCGTGGTCACATTCCCCGGTTCGAACTGCGACTACGATTCGTACACGGCCGTAAAGCATATTCTTGAAGAAGAAGTCGAATTTCTGTGGCACAAATCGACCGACCTGGCCGGCTCTGATCTGGTCATTCTGCCCGGTGGGTTTGCCTATGGCGATTACCTCAGGGCCGGGGCCATCGCGCGTTTTTCGCTCATAATGGAAAAGGTCATCAAGTTCGCTTATTCCGGCGGGATGGTTATCGGTATCTGCAATGGCTTCCAGGTGTTGACCGAGTGCGGCTTGCTTCCGGGCGCCCTTATGCGCAATCACCACCTTCGTTTCAGTTGTAAGTTTGTCTACCTGCGGGTAGAGGACAATACGGGGCGGTTCACCAACGCTTGTCGCAAGCACGAGGTTCTTAAGATTCCGATCGCGCACGGAGAAGGGAACTACTTCTACCATGACGATGTCGTCCGCGCCCTGGAGGAGAACGGCCAGGTGGCGTTCCGTTACGTCGACCGGACGGGTGAGGTCACTGACGAGGCCAACCCCAACGGGTCGTTGAACAATATCGCCGGGATAGTCAATCGCGAGGGCAACGTTTTGGGGATGATGCCGCATCCTGAGCGAGCAGTGGAAAGTATCATCGGTTCGGTGGATGGGCTCAAAGTGTTCGAGTCCGTAAGGGCTGCCTGTGTTCAGGTGGCCGGGGCAGGTGGTAAATGAAGAAGCGCGAAGTTACCTTTATTATGATTGCCCTCATTCTGGGGTCGGTTTTTGGAGGCTTGGTCGGTGACATTATCGGGACGTTTCTGCCGCCGGGCGCCGCCAAGACGCTTTTCACCAAATCGATTGAGATCGGATGCGATACCTTTAAGGTTGATTTTTACGCCATTTCCGTTACCTTTGGATTGACCTTGAAGATTAACTTCATGTCGGTGCTGGTAGTGCTGCTGGTCATTGTTTATTTCCGCTGGTGGTACTTATAGCCTGCCTGACGGTTTGAGAGGTGTTCCATGTTTGGCTTGGGTTGGCCGGAACTATTGTTGATATTTGTGGCGGTACTTTTGTTGTTTGGCGCCAAGAGGCTGCCCGAAATCGCATCGGGGCTGGGCAAGGGGATTCGTGAGTTCAAGAAATCGGTCAAGGAGACGACGGACGAATTGAAGGGCTCTCTCGACGACACGCCGAGCAGCAGACCGAGCACAAAGACCGATCCGCCGCCGAGTTCCGAGAGCAACAAGAAATCCGAGTGACGGTTTGCCAGGTGTTGCCGCCCCATGAGTGCTAACTTCGACAAAAGCGACGCCGACAAGATCGGCGCCGTACTCGTCGCTGAGTCGGTCAGTTTCGAGACCGATCATTACCGCATCAAGCTGGTCAACGAAGAGGACCGGCGATCTCTGGTGTTACAGGTATATCCCGAGGTGACGCTCGGCAAGTCGCGCGGCATGCTGGTGGTCGTGTACACCGGTAACTCACACCTGCAATTGCACAACTGTACCGGGTATGTAGTCTCCGATGAACTGGGCGAGGTGACGTTCGTTTCCGAGAAGCCTGAACAGCTTTCCGGACTGGTCGTGGAGCGTGGGGCGTCATGTTCACTCTATGGCGGCATGAGCCGCGAATTGATCTCATCCGACTTCACTCAGCTCGGCGTCGAGGCGATGCTCTCCGGTGTCGCCATGTCGTTGGTGGAGGATATCCTGTCTTCCGACGAGGATTCGTCCGAGTAGGCCTTCTTGTACTTCCTCAGCATTCCTACTTATGCTATCTCAATCAGCCGGGTTCCCTGGACCAATGTTCAGAGTGGCCCGGACATTTGGGCTTGTTGATAAACCATAGAAGCCGTCATTGCGAAGTTTTGCAGGGCAGGTTTGTCTTCAAACCTGCCGACAGTGGCGGGTTCCCTCCTTCGGCGGACTTTCAGCGAAGACGGCCCCGCCCTGCTTTCTACTTAGCAGGCGCGGCGCATGAGGACATACATCTCGCACATTAACGTTTGAGCTACGTTAACCCCAACCTCATGGTGAGCGGAGTCGAACCATGAATTCACTTAAACGACATTAAACCGTGCTCGACAAAAGAAAGGCCGCTGCGATCTGCTCGCAGCGACCCTATTTGTAACTGACTCGTTGTGTTGTCTTAATTCTTGCCGGCGAACGCTTCCACGAAATCCTTCAAGTCATACATGATGTCAGTGGCTTTCTGGTACCGTTCGGCCGGGTCCTTCTTGAGGCACCGATCAATGATACGGTCGAACAGCAACGGCACCTGCGGATTGATGTTCGACGGTTTCTGCGGTTCCTGGTGCAGGATGGAGTAAATCAGAGAGGTGATGTTTTCACCCTTGAACGGGCGCCGCCCGAGTAGCAGTTCGTACATCACTACGCCGAGACTGAACAGATCAGCCCGTTGGTCGGGCGCCTGTCCCTTGAGTTGTTCCGGCGACATGTAATTGGGCGTGCCCATTGCGATGCCGGTCTTGGTCATGGAACTTGATTCCACACGGGCGATGCCGTAATCCATCACCTTGGCGCGGTAGTCTTTCAGAATCATGATGTTGGCCGGCTTGATATCTCGATGTACGATGCCTTGCTGGTGGGCGTATTCCAGAGCGGAGCAGATTTGCATAATGACTTCAGCGATGATCCGGTAGTTGAACTTCGTTTTCTTCTTGATCATATCCTCAAGAGTACGCCCCTCGAGGTATTCCATCGCGATGTACTGAAGATGACCCTCACTTCCTACATCATAGATGGTAACGATGTTTGGATGCGAGAGTTTACCGGCCGCCTGCGCTTCCCGGTGGAGTCGTTCTTTAAGTTCGGCCATCTCCTCCGGGTCGGTGACGAAGTCGAGCCGGATCGTCTTGAGCGCTACAGGTCGGTTGATGGCTGGATCGACACCGCGATATACTGTGCCCATGGCGCCCTTGCCGAGGATACCGGTGATCTGATAACGCCCCAGGTTCTTGATCTCGCTTTGCATCGGGATTGGCGCGGAACCTGACGGCGTGTCGAATATCCCGGAGTCAGCAGGCGACACCGAAGCCTCACCAGCGCTGGACGATGACTCCATACGTACTCTTTCGGAACTTGCGTCAGTTGGCTCGGGCGAGATGATTTCCGGACCGGCGTCGGCGTCCAATGAGACGTCGGCGTCTATGGTGCGCTCCAGGGAATCGTGTGCCGATGGCTGGACACCATCGGCTGGCGTAGCTGTCGTCTGGTCGGCCGAGTTATCGATGTCGATAGCCTGGTGGTCGGCGACACCCGGATGGCTGTCATCCGTACTGAGGATAGCGGTCTCCTGACTATTCGGGTCGTTGCTGCCGGCAACGATCTCGCGAACGGGGACAGCAGAGGTCGGCGTCGGCTGATCCTTGCCCGGCGCAAATGCACCCTTGGCTTTGGGTTTGATTGCTTTGGCACTGCTTTTCTCGGCAGCGCCGCCCAGCAGGCCGGACTCGAGCATGGCAGCGGCGGCCATGAACAGAATCAACTCCAGGCCGACATAGACTGTCGTCGGCGCCATGTTGAAGGAACTTATCAGGAAGTAGTTGACGTTTCCTACCAATATCAAACCCCCGACCAGGATCACGATGCGATACAACTACGAGACCTGGGGCAGAACGAAAGCGCAAATCGCGCCCAGGAAAAACAGGAGAATCATATTCAGACCGGTACGTTCATCCTTTACGTCTACCAGGTTCTGATTGATGATGTTTTCAATCACGCCGGCCGTAACGAGGTACTTGGGTGTGGCTTCTTCGATCGGCGTGCGGAAAGCCTCAGTTATGGACGGATCGTCCACGGCCACCAGGACCACCTTGTTCTTGAAAGCACCGAAATCAAAGTCGTTTCCCAGAACCTCCGCGGCCGAATACCGCTTGAAAGCGGTGGCGGGATAATGTCGGATAAAACCGGCGCTGGTGTTGTTGATCGGGATTACACTTTGACTACCGACATGGATCGCTTTGTTCTCGATGACCCTGACGTCGTCAGGCGATACTCCCAGAAAGATTGCAGCCGCCAGCAGCGACATCGACGGGTAGTAGTAGCCTTCATAGTTCATTACCAACGGTTGATGCCTCAGCACTCGATCTTCATCCGGCATCGTGTAATTGAAGCCAAGGTAAGGGTCGTGTTCCAGTAGTTTCTCAGCCGGTAAGAACACTTTTCTGACCTGGAGGCTGGCGTCCTCGTTCATCAAACCCAACGGATTGTCGACAGGCAGGGAGTAATTGAACAGGTGATCCGGGTTATTGGTCTTGCTGCTGCGATAGGTGGCCAGGGCGATGTCGTATGGTAAGATGACGTTCTCCATCCACGAAAGCTGCCCGGCCAAAACGGCGGTGAAGCCGGCGGAATCCTGATAGGCGTCTTCGCTGAGATCGAAGTCGGCCAGGATCACTTTCGGTTCGCCGGAGGCCGTAGCGGCGAGCAGATCGGCGGCCAGGTCGCGATTCCATGGCCAGGATCCGTACTCATCCTGAGTTCGGCCGTCGATGGCCACAACGACAACATTGCGCTGGTTGCCCTCGGGGGTGGTCATGGCGACAAACTGATCGGTCATCGTTTGCTGCAGGCTTTGCAGCGGACCGAAATCGTTAACGTACAGGATCACCACAAAAACGGAGATCAGAAGAAAAAGCACGTATGAAGAATACTTGCTCATGTCCTACCCTTCTCAGATTCCTGCCGACAGGCGGCTAATCAGTGTTTCCGGCAGACTGGCTTTACTCATCTTGCGTTGAGCGGCCGCAATGTCATACTCGACACGATGGAATTCTATATCTCGCTCGTCGGACTCATAGACGACGTAGCAGGCACGCGGGTCATTGTCACGCGGCTGTCCGACCGAGCCCACGTTGATCAAATAGCGGCCTTCCGGATCGGCGGCGAAAGTGTGCCCGGCCCGCACATGGGGCAGCGTGTCCGGCCTTTCCCTCAGGATCATGGGAATATGTGAATGTCCAAAGAAACCGAGATCCTGCTTCATCTGCCCGAATCCACGGATGGCGTCCTCAGCGGCAAAGACGTAGTGCCATCGATTCGGCTCGAACGGTGAGGCGTGTACCAGGTACATATCATCGAGGGCGCGGTCAAGATCGAAATCGGCCATAATGGCTACAGCGTCTTCATTGAGTGTCTGCTGTGTCCATTCGGCAGCAGCCTTGGCAGCCTCGTTAAATTGTTCCACCGACTGCAGACCCAGCGCGGCGTACTCGTGGTTGCCCAGGAGCTTGGTGTCACAGGTCTGCTGGATCAGTTTCAAACAGGCCTCGGGATCGGCCCCGTAGCCAATTACGTCGCCCAGACAGTGGATGCTGTCAACCCTCTGTTTTTCCAAATCACTCAGAACGGAAGTGAGTGCTTCCAGGTTGGCGTGGATGTCGGAGATCAGTCCATACTTCATCAGTTCTTGCCTTCGACGAATTTGAAAGTTGTCTTGCCGACCGTGATCAGATCACCATTCTTCAGAACACACTGGCTCGTTACGTCGCCGTTGACTTTGACCTTGCCTGATTTGCCGAGGTTAACCAGCGAGAATATCTGGTCCTCCTGGACGATCTTGGCCTGTATGCCGGACAGCCAAAAGCCCTTGGCCCTGATATGCACAAACTTGGCTTTACCGATGGTTGATACCTCACGATCGAGGCGGTGCTCGGCAAAGTCGGCGTTCTCCATACCGAGCAGGACAGAACCGCCGTACTTCTCAACGATCTGTCGTTCCGTCCGATCATTCTCCAACAGCTTCTTCTGTTGCTTGGTGTTGAGCACCATGGTGCCGTCGAAGTTGGCTGCTTCACCGCCCTCGTTCGTGGTTTCGGTATTGTAGACCAGCGAATACTTGCCGATTGTGATGACGTCCTGATCGCGCAGCACCTCTTCGGAGACCTTGCGACTATTCACGAAAGTGCCGTTGAGCGACTCGTTGTCGATGAGGACGGCGGCCTTGTCGTTAAACTCGATCATGGCGTGTTTGCGCGAGACACCGCGGTTCTCCAGAACAATATCGTTTTCGTTACCGCGACCGATGGAGATACGCTTCTTCTCCGTGACGATCCGCTCGATAACTTTGTCCTCGTACTTTACAGTAATCTCCGGCATGGGGAAACCCTTTCGTATGTGGACCGAACTTCTTTTTTCTGACCGTAACTCTATACCAGCCTTGGCTATCCCATGTCAGTATCGGCACACGAGCTTGTCGCGAGCCGAAGGCATGCTTATATTGTCGGCATGAGAATCGGAAATCTGAACTTGACCGGTCGGGTTGTCTGTGCGCCGCTGGCGGGCATTTCCAACCGACCGTTCCGGGTGATGGTGCTGAAAGCAGGCGCTGCCATGACTTTCACGGAAATGATTTCGTCGGAGGGTCTGATTCGCAATCAAGGTAAGACCCGGTCTATGATGGCCTTCAAACAAGACGAACAGCCGCTTGGGATACAGCTTTTTGGCGCTAGTCCTGAAAGTATGCGGCGGGCCGCACAGATCACTGTGGATGAGTTCGGCCCGGACATGGTCGACATCAACTTCGGCTGTCCGGTCAGGAAAGTGGTCAACAAGAACGGCGGCGCGGCGGCGCTGAAGGATTTGGGGTTAACCCGTGAGATTATCGCAGCGGTGGTGGAAGGAGCCGGCGCCACTCCCGTCAGCATCAAGATGCGCACCGGCTGGGCAGGGTCAAGCCCCGTTTATCTGGAGGCAGGACGGATCGCCCAGGAAGAGGGGGCCTCGGCCGTGACTCTTCACGCTCGAAGTAAGGCTGATGGATTCAGCGGCAAAGCCGACTGGTCGGCGATCAAACGGCTCAAAGAGGCGGTGGATATCGTCGTGATCGGTAATGGCGACGTGCGGACGCCGCTCGATGCCCGACGGATGCTTGATGAAACCGGCTGTGACGCTGTCATGGTCGGACGGGCGGCGCTGGGCAACCCGGACATTTTCAGACAGATGCATCACTATCTCGAGTCTGGTGAACTGGTCGATGAACCCACTCTTGCCGAACGCATCGAGATGGCAAAACGGCACGCGCGATTGATGGTCGAGGAGTACGGGGAAGAGCGCGGCATGAAGATGATGCGCCGCTATTTGGGCTGGTACGTCAAAGGCTTCCCCGGCGCGGCTACGCTACGCCCAAAGCTGTTCAAAGTGGAACGACTGACGGACGTGGATGAGGTGTTGGGGGGGTACGTGGCGGGGATAGAGTAGAGTGGGCTTGAGCGAGACCCGTCAAAACCTACGGAGACAAGAGGTTTTGCGTCAGGTTCATCCCCCGAATGCAAACTTGACACTCAATTCGCTAGTCTGTAATATGTGATTGTAGTAACTGTCTCCGATAGTTAGCTTGGGAGGGTAGTGAAGGATTAACAGGCGGTCATTGATGAACGAAACACGCATTCTACCTCCGTTTCTCGATTTTTTTGCGGGTAGTGGCCTCGTATCTGAGGGGTTGAAGGCATACTTTACTCCAGTTTGGGCAAACGACATCTGCAAGAAAAAGGCTGCGGTCTACTGTGCGAACCACAGCGAGCGTAATTTCAGTCTTGGAGCCATTGAGAATGTCAGAGGCCTTGATTTGCCAGTCGCACGCCTTTCTTGGGGCAGTTTTCCTTGCCAGGACTTATCTCTTGCTGGTAACATGAAGGGTATTTCCAGTAATCGAAGTGGTTTGGTTTGGCATTGGCTTCGCGTCATGGACGAAATGAGTAATCGGCCGCCGATTGTTGTGGCAGAGAATGTCGTTGGCCTAGTGTCACTGGATGGCGGATCCCATTACAGGTGTCTTCATTCTGCCCTTGTTGATCGAGGTTACAGAGTTGGTGCTATCGTCTTGGATGCATCGAAATGGGTCCCTCAGTCCAGAAAACGGGTCTTCGTCGTTGCTGTTCACCCGGGTTTTCAGACGAGCGCATTTGAATCCAGTCAACCGACCTGGTGCCACCCTGCTCCCATAAGGAGGATTGCCGCTAAACTCCCAGATTGGGTTTGGTGGCACTTACCAGAACCACCGGCGAGGCGATTGCGACTTGAGGACATAGTGGATTTCGACTTACCTGG
>JAUXBJ010000395.1 GCA_030619425.1 bacterium | reverse complement strand
CGAATTGAGATTGCCGCGTCGTTCACGCGAAACGCGTGACGGACTCCTCGCAATGACGGCGCACGAGCTTTATCAACACTCCCAGATGTCCGGGCCACCCTGTCGATCAAAGACGCCTAACAGTACGTGTTCTATCAAGTCTGGAACAAGTACTGCAACTTCATAAAGAACCGTCGGGAATTCAGGTCCCAATGAGACCCGTACTGCGTCCCACTTGAAGTGAACCTGTCATATTCGCGGTAATCGTAAGTTGAGCCGACATAGAACACCGAGAACGGGCTGATGCGATAAGTGATCAGCGGATCGATGTTCCATGCCTTTCTGCCGTCGTTGTATTGCACCACCAGGCGGAGCGACAATTCACGATTGGCCTGAAGGCTGACACGCGCTCGAGCGATATACTGGCTGAACAGTTCTTCGTCCGTTTTCGTGTCGGTGCTGCGCAGGTAGTTGAAGGTCGGCTCGATCATGAGACGATCGATCGGCTTGAGGTCCAACGATGCGTAAAAACCGGTCTCGTTCCCTTTAGCGCCGTCGAAGCGGGCGATGCCCACGCCCTTGCGACCGTTAAGGCTGAAGCCGAGCATACTTGATGGACGCCCGTACACGCCAAAGTTGACGGACCAGAGATGATCGAAGTCAACCCCGGACCAGACCTCGTCGCTACGGTTGAAGCCGATATTGAAGCTGGTCTGCGCTACTCGCGTCTGGGCGTCTAAGTTAAACCCGGACTCATTCGTTTTGCGGACGCCGTCGTAGTCCCACTTCTCATGCACGTACCCGGAGGGTGTGATAGATTGGAAGACTGTCTTTTCCGGCCTGATCTCGTACCAACTGTTCAGGGTCAGGTTGCGATAGTTGACCCAGGGATCATAACCGGTCTGCGTTCGGTACGACGGATCGACCTGGTTGTAATCAAGGGCGAAATTCCAGTGTCGGGCACTGCGCTTGAATCGGGCGATAAACGCGCGCCCATAGAACGACTCCCCGTCAAAGACAAGCGTCTTGCTGCCATCGTCGAACGTATACCCCTGCAGCCCGTCGGTTTCGCCCGCCTCGTTTGCCTCCTGAATGTGGCTCATCAAGAATTGGCCGTCGATCGAGTAGTTGCGCGACAATCGGATATCGCCGTCGATTGCGAAAACGGTTCCGGAACCGTCGTCCTCGAACCTGCGGTCGGAAACCATCAAACCAACCTGCGAATTGTCGCCCACACGGCGCGATGCCCGCAGGACATTGACCACGCTCTGGCCGGTGTTGACGACGATTGAGGCTTCATTGAGCGGGATCATGTAAGGGCTATTCTCGTCTATGGCTGAGAAAACCCCGATACTGGTTTTGTCCATGCGACCGGTGAGCTTCACCGCCAGACTGGGGTCGTAGACGGTACGAGTGTAGAACGAATTGAACAGCGTTCTGAAGATATCGCTCCCCTCCTGAAAGAACGGCCTGCGCTCAGGAAAGAGCAGCGCGATGGTCGTGTTGACGTCGATCTGCGCGGCATCCGCCTCGATCTGAGAAAAGTCGGGGTTGAGAGCCGCCTCGATGGTGACATCGGACGATACTGCGTACTTGGCGCCCAACGAGAGTTCCCCATCACCCACGTGATCGGCGAAATGGGAGTCAGGGTTTCGGCTGTCCACCAGCCCGGAGTGCTGACTGGCAACCAGGGCAGGCATGATTTCCAGTCCTTTACCGGGGCGGACATCAGAGATACCTTCGACCGTGCCCCACTGGCAGGGCCAACATTGTTCGTTGCGGTCATAGGCCGCCCATGAGTACTGCTTGAAACTCTCACGGGGGCGATTGCGCCAAAAGTCGATTTTCCAGTTTTGCACGTCCTGATTGGGAAACCGCATACTCGCGAACGGCACCGCGATTTCAACCTGATAGCCGGAGTCAGTAATCTGAGCCGCCGATTGCCAAATGAGGTCGAAACCGGAATCCTCACCCCCGACCGAGGACCATAGCCGGTCTTTCTGAACTCCATACGGATTCACAAAGAACTCGTAAGCCCAGGAGGCGTCGCCATAAGTGTCGATCAACAGAACGACGGCATCATCACTGCCGAACTGATCGCGCTGGCACATGGTGGCCCGAATGGCGTCGGGATCGTCATGACAGAAGAAGGCCACGTACAAATGGTCGTCGTCGTAGGTCACGTAGGCCTCGGTTTTCACATCCGGTTTGGTCATGTCTCCGGGATACCGCTCCACGAACATGTCGGTTCGGCTTGCCGTCCGCCATCCCGCGTCGTCCAGCGAGCCGTCGATACTGATCGCTTCCGATGTTCGCTCGATGGTCAGTTTCGGATTGAAGACCGGCTCCCAGTTCTTTGTCGCCAGCACCGGATCGGCCCCTAACATCATTCCTGCTACTGTCAACCCCAGACAACCCATTACGACTATAGATACCTGTTGTCTCAAGACACAAATCCTTT
This sequence comes from bacterium, assembly GCA_030619425.1. GTDB lineage: Bacteria > Zixibacteria > MSB-5A5 > GN15 > FEB-12 > JAJRTA01. Next base: position 295 of record JAUXBJ010000395.1, on the reverse strand, counting down.
CAGTTGCAAACACCACACATAACAATACCCTACCACGCAATGACTGCGTGTTGATGTGCCACCCTATCCAACCCTGCAATTGGAACCCCGGCCGGCGACAGCCGCGTCCGGCGTGCCGACCTTGGGTTTATTTACGATTCTCGGTTTCAGTTGTTGCGGAGAAAACGACGATTTTGTCTTCTTAGCAACAGGAGAGAAGATAGGTCGGAGCAGAACGATCTGTGAGGATATACAAGTATGCACCGTGGTGAACAGCTCAAGGGTGTCTGGCCCTTGATTACCTTGAGTACGTCCT
>JAUXBJ010000071.1 GCA_030619425.1 bacterium | reverse complement strand
GAAATCGGTGTATGCGTACTCCACCATCCAGTCATCGTACGGTCCCGGAATCGGTGAGTAGAAATCGCCTTGCCGTTTACCGGGACCGGCGATATTCGGTGAGGAGTAATCCATGATCGAGCCGATGGTTCCATGCTCGCGCACGAACTCGGGGTCGTTGATCTGATCACGCGTGTATATCGTCGAGGCTTTGAAGTTATGCCTAAAGCCGAGTGTGTGTCCGACCTCGTGGGCAATGACCTCACGCAGGTAGGTGTGTACGTAACGCTGCAACACCGAGTCCTTGTCCGCAAGGTCGTCGGTGGCGGCGGTGAGATATGAAAACGCAAACGCCGCCTCCTTCGCCGCCTCGGCGCCGTAGGAGCAAGAGTGAGGATTAGCCAATCGGTCGTCGTTGAATTCGGGCGTCAAATGATCGTTGCCTTCGGGCGTGCTGCCGTCGAACAAGAGCGGATCGATGAAGTACTCCATGCGATTGTACATGTACCGAACCCAGTCGGCCGAAAACCTGACATCGGCATCGTAGATCTGACCGGTAAACGGATTGGCTCGACTTGGTCCCACCGCGTAGGCCGCCCCGGGGCTGATTATCCAGCGAACTACGTTGTAGCGCGTATCGGCCGGATCCCAGTCGGCGTCATCAGGCATCTGTTTGGCGATCATGGCGTTCTTGAAACCGATCTTTTCAAAAGCATGGTTCCAGAACTCGATCCCTTCGGCCACTGCCTGGCGATACTCCTCAGGAACCGTGTTTTCGACCCAGTAGACAATTGGCTCTACGGGCTCCGACAGCGCCGCCTGAGTATCCTTCTTTTTGAGGTGCCAGCGATTAATGTACCGCACGTATGGCGTCTCACTGTCCAGGTCGGTATAATCCTGATACATGGTCAGAAAATGGCCGATGCGATCGTCGGCCAGCCTCGGGACGTAATCGGTTTCCGGCAGCGATGACAGCGAGTAATGATAAACATGGAACAGGCTATACGGGTTTTGCATAGTGAGGGCTGAGATCGGTCGGTTGGTCTTGTAATGCAGCTTGACATCAATCTCGGAGTTCTCCGGGAATGACTTCACTTGCGCGAAGTAGCTGTTGCCCTTGTCGTAGCTGAGCCCTGTCTTGCGAGTCCGGTTAACGAAGTAGCCGACATTAGTCACATCGCGCAGGAAGAAGTCGGCGGGTTTGATGAGCACAGCATCGGTCGAATCGTCCGGAAGCGATGCGATCTTGGTGGAGGCAAAGAGATGATCCGACACGGCGCGGGGGAGAGCTCGCGACAGCGCCGCTGAACTGTCGGCGCGGAAGCGGAGGTTCTTCTCCATCAACATGATATTCTTGCCGACCCGTTTGAAATAAAAGGGAAACGTTCGCGACATACTGCCGTTGTCGTAGAAGGCTCCGGCCGAGGCGGAACGCGTCAGACCACACAGATAGATTGTCTCAAACTGCTCCGGCTTGATCGCCATCAGGTAACTGTTGTCGGTGGTGTCCTCGTAGAATGTGAACAGTCCTTCGATGACAACCTTGTCCTTGATCATGTCAGCGTATGGCTTCTCATCCGCTTTCTTGTCGTTGTCCTTTTTGTTAGTCTCAATAGTCTTTTCTTTGTCGCCGTAGGTGCGCACTCGGCGCCTGGCCTCGACGTTTCCGACAAAGGCCGCCAGCAAGACGGCTACGATTAAGGCTGTGAAGATTTTTCTGAGCAGCATAAACACTCCTTTGATGCTTCTATAGTAATCCGTCTTTTGTTCTGACTGTGTACTCACTCACCCGTCCCCCCCGGACCACTAAGAAAGTGCTCCAGGTATCTCCTGCCTTGTTTCGTGAGTTCGTAATACGTGTGATTACGATGCTTGATCCACTTGTTGTCGACGACGCCCTTGCGATACTGGATCATCAGCGGCTCCACGCGCTTGAGCAGACTCATGTCGCGTAGTTTATGATGACGGTCGAACATGGTCTGCTTGTTGATGTTGAGCAGGCGTGCTGTTTTCAGCGAGTAGTCGACACCGAGGTCGCGGTGATGCCTGAGGATGCGAAAGTCGAGTTCGTCGAGTTCCGCGAAGTCATCTCCCGGGTTGAATTCATCCTCCGCAAGGATGTCCTTCCATTCCAACGCCATCAGCCGCGCCTGATCTGCCTTTTGCAGGTTGACACAATTCGAACGATGTACCTTGAGCGTCAAACCATCGTGGCTGTAGTATCCTGTGATCTCGCAGTCGGGAAACGGCAAACAGCATTTTGATAGCGTGTAGTTCTCCTTTAGGCGCGGCGCGTCTGACATGCGTTGAATATATCATAAACGCGACGAAAGGGAAACCGTAGAATATGCCGGCCAAACTCAAGTTTGCCTTTTGTCCGACGATTTGCTACCTTCGTTCCAGACGCATCTAAACCTGAAGGAACAACTAATGCCCGAGTCATTGATAACCTCCTCCGCCGGTATCGTAGCCACCCTGGCGGCGGTGACGTCATTCTTCTTCTTCCTCGAAAAGAAAACCGAGTGGAAGTTCTTCAGCTACTTTCCTCCGCTGATTTTCATCTACCTGATACCGGTAGCGCTTTCCAACAGCGGCATGATTCCCACCCAGTCTCCCGTCTACGATTTCATGGGCAGCAGCATCCTGCCCATGTTTCTCGTGATAATGCTGCTGAATGTCGATATCCTGGCTACTGTGCGCGTGATGGGGAAGGGCGTCTTTGTGATGCTGTTCGGAACTCTTGGCGTCGTGGTTGGCGCGCCGATCGGGTTCTTGCTCGTGAGCCACGGACTCGGTCCTGAGGCGTGGAAAGGGTTCGCGGCGCTGGCCGGAAGTTGGATCGGCGGCACCGGCAACATGGCGGCGGTGGCGATTGCCTTCGATCTCGATGAAAGCACCCTCGATTTCGGCTATGCGGTGATAGCCGACAATGGTGTCTATCTTGTGTGGCTTCCCATTATGCTGGCCTCGAAGAATTTCGCCGGATGGTTCAACAAGTTCACCGGCGTATCCAAGGGGCGATTAGAGCAGATGGAGAAAGCGGCCGCGGAGCTGACCAAAGACAAGGGCAAACCGGAGATGCGCCACTATCTCTACCTGGCCTTCTTCGGCTTCGGCGTCACGGCGCTGGCGTCCTGGGCAGCGTCGATGCTGTCCCCGGTGCCACCCGTCTTTTCGGCCAACACTTACAAAATCCTGATCGTGACCTTCGCCGGTATCGGTCTGTCGTTTACCCGCGCCAGCAAGATACCGGGCTCGCACGCTTTGTCGATGGCGCTGGTCTACCTGTTTGTTGCTCGCATGGGGGCCAAGGCGGACTTGTCGGATCTGAGCACCTCGGTCTTCTGGTTCTTGTTGGGGGCGTTTGTCTGGATTTTCATTCACGGCGCTTTCCTGGTTGGCGCAGCGAAAGTGTTCAAAGTCGATGTCCACACGGCGGCCATTGCTTCGGCTGCGAATATTGGTGGAGCGGCTTCAGCGCCGATTGTCGCGGCGCATCACAAGCCTGCGCTGGTGCCGGTCTCGATCCTGATGGCGCTACTGGGCTACGCCGTCGGCAACCCGATGGCGATGCTTGCCGGCATCCTGTGCAAGCTGGTGGGGTAGAGAGTTTTTTCTTGACCGCGACGCGCTATCTTTGGTACGTGTAATTTGAGTTATCAACACGTGATGGAAATCGCAAGAAGAAATGGCAACAATCGTACCTGATCAGGACATTGCGCAATACCTGAATGAATCGAAAGTCCTTCCGCAGGATTATCGAAAGGTCGTCCAGACGAAGCCCAAGCGTGGCCATCAGGAACAAGAGATTTGTTTTGATGGGCAGAATGGTAACCGTTTCAAAGTTGTGGTTCGCGTTTCCGACTCGAATCAGCTAGATTTCTCAGTGATTCTGGGGGTCATCATTCCAAACACGAATAGGTTCTTTCGACTCTGTAGATATAATGGGAAAAGCCATGAGCACACGAATAGAATTGAGGACCAGACCTTCTATGACTTTCACATTCACACAGCCACCGAACGTTATCAACGTGAGGGGTTTGAAGAAGATGCCTATGCTGTGCCGAGTGACAAATACTCTAGCCTTGGCCAGGCGCTCGACTGCATGATAAATGATCTTGGTTTTGTCTTGCCCGAAGGTGATCAGCGAAGCCTCTTTGATGGTATGGATGGAGACACTACATGACTACTGATCTGATCGAAAGGTCCTTCAAGGAGAAGGTAGCCAAGTGCATTCGCCTGGAATCTGAAGGAATTGGGCGGTTTCGCGTGTTCACACCTTTTCTGTTTCCAGACGGGGACCATTTCGCAATAGTGTTGAAGCAGGCTAAGGAAGGGTGGATGCTCACTGACGAGGGTCATACCTACATGCACCTAACTTACGATTTGGATGAACGAGACTTGTACAAAGGTACCAGGCAACTACTGATTACTAATGCATTGACAGCGTTTTCAATTGATGACTACCAGGGCGAACTTCGACTAGACGTTCCTGAAGAGCGATTTGGCGACGCGTTGTACAGTTTTGTCCAGGCGCTAATGAAGATATCGGACATCAAATACCTTGCCCGTGAAAGAGTTTACTCGACTTTCATGGAGGACTTTCGGTCGCTTCTTCGCGATTCTGTTTCAGAATCGAGGTTGTCCTTCGATTGGCGCGACTCAAACCGCGATCCCGAAGGCAACTACACAGTGGACTGCAGAATCAATGGAATGCCGAAGCCCGTTTTTGTATATGGAATGCAGAATGACAGCAAAGTCAAAGATGTGACGATTTCATTACTCCAGTTTGAGAGATGGGGTTTAGAATGTCATTCTGTCGGCGTTTATGAAAACCAGGAAGAAGTAAATCGCAAGGCGGTTGCTCGACTCAGTGATATATGCGAGCGGCAATTCTCGTCACTAAGTGGAGCGAGAGTGCGCATCGTGAAGCATCTCGAGACTCTACTTAGTAAAGAGTAATCAAACCTAAGGCTGTAATCATCACCACCATGCCCATACGATACTGGTTGCTGAAATCGGAACCGCCGTGCCTTTCTATCGATTGCCGCGTCGTCTGCCTTCCGCATCGTCCTCGCAATGACGATTCCTGAAAACATGTTGCCGATAACCCTCTATCGTCATGCGCCGACTCCGTCATTGCGAGCGACCGAAGACACTTGTGTCGCAGGGAGCGCGGCAATCTCATTTCATCAGCACTGATTAGATGACCGCGCTGGACGCTTCACGCCCTCTACGTCCGGCTGACTTCTTCACGCCTTCCCGCAGCATTTCTTGTATTTCTTGCCGCTGCCACAGGGGCAGGGATCATTGCGGCCGATCTTCACCGATGGGCGCACAAATGGCGCTGCACCGTCGCCCAATTCAATGTCCCGGGGTTCGTGTGTGGTCAGCAGCTCGTCGTCAAGAATGTCCACCCTTCTTTCGAAATCAGGGTGGTCGAAATCAATGTTCTCCCTGAGCCGGACGAGCGTCTCGCGAGTCTCGATATAAGCGTGGACCATCGGGTCCCCCAGACGAGTAAAGGGCGCACGCGGATCGATTTTGCGCATGTTCAGATGGCGCACGGTGCTATGGACATACTTCTCCACTAATGGCAGAAACTCGCGGTCCCCGTACGAACCCATATAGGAGATAGCCATGATCGGATCGGATCGAAAGAAGTCATGCAACGCGGTCTTTATTCTCGAGTCACGCACCCCCAGCCGCGTAAGGATGTCCAGCCATGTCTCTTTGTTGTCCTGGTTATCAATATCCTCCTCGTACTTGGCATAGACGGGTTCCAGGACCGGCGGACCGATATCTCCAAGAGCCAGCAGGCTGGCGCTGAAGATTATCAGATCAAAGTTTTCCTTTACACTGTCAAGAGTCTCGATCAGGATCCCTATGGCGGCCTCGGCTTTCATTTCGCCCAGCAGGCGGCAGGCGTGAATAGAACCGTTCTCGAGTTTGGAGTCCCAGGGACCGTCCGTCTGGGCCATCCGATGACTTGCGCGAAGCTTGGCACTCAGGACCTGGATACACTGGTCACGCGCCGGGTACTCCTCCAGCTTCTTCAGAGCCTGGTCGGATGCTTTCTTGACGGAAATGGCTCTGAACAGTTTCTCCAGTTCGGAGATATCGATATTTGTCGTCATGAACCTGTCCTTTGATTCCTGCGAGACGTTGGGCCCAATCTAAGTCTATTGATCTCGTCGGGCAATAGTGATTCTTGGTTCATACGTTAGTGCCCCGCCGAGATTGCCGCGTCGTCTGCCTTCGGCAGCCTCCTCGCAATGACGATTCCTGAAAACATGTTGCCGATAACCCTCTACCGTCATGCGCCGACTCCGTCATTGCGAGCGACCGTAGGGAGCGCGGCAATCTCACTTCAGCAGTACTGGTTAGATGACGGCGTCGTCTGCCTTCGGCAGACTCCTGGCAATGACGAGATGTGGGAGCTACCTACTCCTCCACCTCGCCTATCATCGGGACGAAGCGTACTTCGTAGAGGGTCTCGCATTTGAGGCCGTCGCGCTCTTTCGTGAATCTCGTCAGGAACTGTCGACCATAGGAGTCAGTGGCCAGCGGGATGACCATTACGCCACCCACTTTCAGTTGCTCGATCAGCGGCTCGGGCATCTTCGGCGCCGCCGCGGTTACGATGATGCCGTCAAACGGCGCCTCCTCCGGCCAGCCGAGATAGCCATCCCGAACATCCATTTTGATGTTTTGGTAGCCGAGTTGTTTGAGTATGCGTCTGGCCCTGTCGGTCAGTTCCGGAACGACCTCAACCGAGTAAACCTGTCCGGCCAATTCGGCCAGCACCGCCGCCTGGTAGCCGCAGCCAGTGCCGATCTCCAGGACGCGGTTACGCTTCGTCATGGACAGCGACTGCGTCATAGAGGCGACGATGTATGGTTGCGAGATGGTCTGTCCATAGCCGATGGACATGGGCCCGTCGCGGTAGGCGTCCTGACGACGTTTTTCGGACACAAATAGATGTCGCGGCACGCGCCTCATGGCGGCCAGCACGCCGGCATCAGTAATGTCCCGACCTCGCAATTGCTCGTCGATCATACGGCGACGCTGGTCATCGAACTGGTCGTCCTGTCTATTATGCCGCCTGAATTTCATAGTTCTTCTCGTAGCCATAGTATACACCAGTGAGGGGAGAGTTGTCAGCATCAAAAACGAGTTGGTTACAGGTGCGCGGCAGACCTCCCGGTCTGCCCGTTTCTCGGTCATCGAAGGCGCGGCCGGTCAGGGGCAGTCGAGGAGAGGTTGTCCTATAAGTTCGTTTCGCCGGGTCCTGAGATCGACGCAGTCGAGATTGTGCCCCGGCGATCTTTCCAAACGGTTGCGGAGAGTACGGCTAAGGAACCGGCGGTTCTCACGACCTCCTCCGG
>JAUXBJ010000216.1 GCA_030619425.1 bacterium | reverse complement strand
TGATCTTCTTGTCGCACTGTCCCCCCTTGTTGCAGTCTGACTGCTGCTGGATCGACTCGCGCAGCCTGATCGCCGCTCGATTCAGCTTGGTCATGGAGTCGCGCTGCTCACTGAGCGCCTGACCGCGCTTCTTGGCCTCAAACCCATCGCAGGCGAGTTCCATGTGTTGCATGGCGCTGTTGACAAGGCTCTGAAGTTCTGCGGCAATAAACGGTGACTGCTTGCCCAATTCGGACAGCCGATTCTTCAGACCGTTGCAGGAACTGCGAAGATCCTGCTGTGTCGCGGCCATCTCTCGCAGCATGATAGATCGTGAATCAATCAAAGCCGCCTCTTCGCGCAATTGCTCCTGTTTGCTGGACAGATGGTTGGCGTCATCGAGAGCCATGCGCATGGCTCGCTCCATCTCGTCCTGGTCGCCGCCTTTCATAGCGGCCATCTGCATCTGCATTTCGTTGAGCATCGAAAGCAACTTCGACAGCGCCTTCTTCCCCTCGCTGCCGGCTTCACTTTTTTGCTGAGACTTCAGCGCCCGCGACATGTTGGACATGTTCTCATCGGCGTCGGTCTTCTCAACCGCCTCACTGAATTTCTGAAACTCCGGCGTTTTGTCGGCGCCCGCCTCTTTGGATAGCTGCTGCAAGTCGGCAACCTTGTCTTTCAAGTCGGCCAGCGACTGTCGGTTAGCGTCCTCGTCTTTGGCCAGACTGGGCAGTTTGTCACTGCTCGAGGAATCGGTGCGATTGTTGACCGCTTCCTGCTGCTTGGTCAGTTCCTCCGCCTGACGGATCAACGCCTCCATCGCCTGCTCCAATTGCAGTTTCTTCAGAAGGGCCAAAGTACGTTCCAGCCGTTCGAGCATCTCCTTTTGAGAGAGTTCGAAATTCTCAACCGCTTTCTCCAGCTCATCCGGATTCATGCTCTTGAGCGCTTCCATAAGCTGCTTCTGGGCCTCTTTCATCTCCGGTGTAGCCACATCCTCAAACAGCTTCTGAATCTGAGCTAACTTCTCCAGAATCTGCCGACTCAAAAAAGTGTTCTCGGCCATTTTGTCCAGCGAGCGTTCCATCTGCTCAGCCGTCTTCTCGATGTTCTCCAAAAGCTCGGCATTCTTGTCGGCGACGTTGGAGAGTTCTTTCTGATGTTGCCAGTCGGCCTTGCGGGCAGTCTTCTGCTGCGCCTGGAGCTTGCGGGCGACGTTCTTCATGCGCTCGGCAATCTCACGACCACTCTTGAGCAGATTTTCGGTACGGTCAATGCGCTGAGCGCTCTCCGCCTCGGTTTCGGCGATGATCTCCTCCAGCGACGGCAGCCGCGCCACAAACTGGCGGGTGGCGGTCACTTTCGGTCCGGAAATGCGATCATTGTCGGCCACTTCAAAACGGTAGATGACATAATCGCCGGGGTAGAGACTGAACTGGTCCATGTCCCAGTTGAACGAAACGTCCCCTTCCGTCTTGATGCGGTCGGAGAAGTGCAGCACGGCGACATGTTCATCGGACATTTGACGTTGCGAGTACAGTGTATACTTGAGCACCAGCGAGGAGAACCCGAAGTCGTCAAAGATGCGCACCTTCAGCGGCAGCAGCATCTCATCACTGAGGTTGACGTCGAACCCCGGACTGAGCACATCGATTGAGGGAAACTCGTCGGGGATAGCCGTCATGTAATACTCAATCGGGTCGGGGTTCTCTTCACCAAGATGGTCGGTCAAGCGGACGTAGTAGGCCCGAGAACTGTCGACCCGCAGCGCTGTCTCGGCCGACTTGCCGGCCACCTTCATCGGCGTCCGACTCGAGTCGGAAAAGACCAACTCGGCGGCTTGTACCGGCAGGTTGGTTTCAAGCTGCATATTGACGCGGCTGCCGACCACAGCCGAGAACGAACCGTTGTTCTCATCAATCACCGTCGGCGGCAACTCGGTGTACTCAGGATAGAAGATCGAAAGCTTGATACCTTCCACTCGTGGTCGATCGACCACATCGACTTTCTGAACCTCTGTTTTCAGGCGCCCGGCCTCGACATAATAGTCGAACGACCTGTTGATCTGCCGCAGCCGAGTGGCAACCCTTGTCGAGTCACTCTGCCCCCAGGTGGTCCGATTCACCTTGCTCAGATCGATCCTGGTTTGCTGCCAATTCCCACCGACCAGACGATAGTGAATCGCCGCCTCATCAGGAAAACGGTCGCCGTACAGCACCGCTCCGATTTCGATATCACGATACTTGACCCACTCGACACTGCCCGGGAACGGCACCAGACGGTAACCCAGGGGCGGCGCGATTTCCTCGGTGGGATGGGAATAGACTTCATACGAATAGGTGAACAGCCCCGGCGCCAACAACAACATAGCCACAGCCAGCACTGCCGCGACCGCAAAGACTCGACCGGCACGCAACACCGGGTAAAGACTGACGGCCTCACCAAAGTTAAGTCGGGCGGAACGAGCCAGCGCCTGCTGCTCGGTCATGGCCATCAGTTCGGCTGAGTAGCCGGGTGATTTCCGCATCCGCGCGAACTGGATGGCGGCGATCAATCGCCCTTTCAGTTCCGGATGCTTATCCTCCAGACGAACCGCCATGCTATCGATATTTCCACGCCACAGTCTGATCAGCCCGTACCGCACGAACAGATATCCGGCCAGCGTCGAGGCGAGCACCAGCAGTGAGACCTTCAACCAGACGGGAAGAACCATCAATCCGGCCAGGAGCGACAACAAAACCGATGTTACCACCAGCGCGATCAGGGTGGTGATTATTCCGCCGGCCAGACCCACCAGCCTCTGTCTTAAGAGTGTCCCCTTCAGCCTGCTGATAAGTGTAGAGCTTGACTTTGTGTCGCGCATGGTATTAACCTCGATAGATACCTAATATCGAGTTGCCGATCACCGGCAACCTGTCCTCATGACCTTAGACGCAGGAACGGAAGTGACCGTTTGGGGACCATTCACTATCAGTATAACAGCGCGTAGGTCAGTATGTTTACGCCCATCCGAAAGGCTTCGTTTCGTTTCTCGGGCGGGTCGTTATGTACCTGGGCATCTTCCCACCCATCCCCAATATCGGATTCGACCAGAAAGTACAACACCACCCGACCGTTCAGAATGACGGCATAACCGCGCGGCGGTTTGTTGTCGTGTTCATGGATCTTGGGGGGGCCGTTGGGGAAATCGTAGAAACAGTGGTACAGGGGATGGTCAAACGGAACCTCCAGCACCTCTCGTTCCGGGAACAACTCGGCCATCTCCTTGCGAAAGCTTCGGTCCATCCCGTACGAATCATTTACGAATAGAAACCCGCCGCCGACCAGGTATTGCCGCAGCCGTTCTTTCTCCTCAGTCGAAAAACTGATCATACCATGCCCGGTGGCGAACAGAAACGGATACCTGAACAGTTCCGGATCCATGATAGTGATCTCATGCTCGTTAGTGTCCACCGGGTAGTCTGTATTTTCACGCAGATAGCCCAGGAGATTCGGAAGGGCCGAGGCCCCCCAGTACCAGTCGCCGCCGCCGGAATAATGCAGCCGGGCCACCCGAAGCGCGGATGGATTGGGATTGACCGCCCGGGCGGCATTTATACGCGCCAGGTCCGGTGCGCGTCGACCTCCGGAGCGCTGGGCATGACTGACGGCGCCGAGAAAAACCAGGCAGACCAACGCCAACGGAACGATCCTGTAAGAGCGATAGTACATCTACATAATATACAGCACAAATCCGTTTTTCGGTGAAAAATCTTGGTGGGCACAAGTGCCTTCTTTTGGTGTGCCCCAGATTGTAGGTCAGGAGGCCTGCCCTCCTGACGCCGGAAGAACACCGCGTTGCGCGGTGTGTCAGGATCGCAGGGATCCTGACCTACGGAATTGCTTATGTGTCAGGTCACAATCCCGTTTTCACGGGATCAAGACCTGACCCAATGGTACAAGGGGTTTATCAACACTCCTCTTCGTCCGGGTCTGAAGACCCGTCGGACGCAAGACCGTGTGAATGTAATCCCGGGACACAACACTGGTTCTACTGCTTGCCACGACGGCCGAACTCGCGTATACTTGGCAGGAAAAGAGAAATCCTTCTATGTGGGAGTATATGTGAAAGACTTCACATTATTGGTAGTCAGTCAACACGTGACTCCACTCGTCCTGGAGAGGGTTGGGCCGGCTTCAAATAAAATCGGGAGGGCAGGGTGAAAAAGCTGCTTGGTACAGGCTATCTGATATTGTTTTCAGCCTTGCTTTGGACGGCGGCGCCGGCCTTTGCACAGGATGATCTTGATGCCGGAAACGCCGCCTGTCTGGAGTGTCACGATCTCGCTGAAGGTGACGCTGCTGTTGATAGTGCCATAGCGGTCTCTGTCCACCAGGACTTCGAATGTCTGGATTGTCACCAGAGCATTGAGGAATTGCCGCACGAGGAGCAACTGCCGAAGGTCGAATGCGGTGATTGCCACGACGATGCGGCTGAGGTCTACCAATGGCATGGGCGGGTGAACATCGCAACCGGTCAGGACATCCCCACCTGCGCCGACTGTCATGGCCGACACGATATTCTTGCGTCGAGCGACAAGAAATCGATGGTCAATCCCTTGAATCTCCCGACTACCTGCGGCCACTGCCATGAGGATCTGGACTTGACGGAAAAGCACGAGATTCTCCATGGTCACGCAGTGAAACTTTATCAGAGCAGCGTCCACGGTAAGGCGGCTCTGGGTGGTGTGTACTTTGCCGCCACCTGCAACGATTGCCATTCCACCGGCGGTACTTCCCATCGCATTCTGGCTCCTAACCATCTGGAATCAACGATTAATCACTT
>JAUXBJ010000400.1 GCA_030619425.1 bacterium | reverse complement strand
CAGCCTGGAAAAGGGACAGCGCTTCTTGATCGATGCAGCCGCAGGGTGTATTGAGCGGGATCGTCGACTTTGTTTTATCCTGTTCGGCGATGGCCCACAACTGGCCGAGTTGCGCCGGACAGTGAAAAACAGCGCCTACGGCTCGCGGATCATCCTCCCCGGTTTCGACAAGAGAGTATTGGGTTTCTTGAAAACGGCCGACATCCTCGTGAACCCGTCGCTCTCGGAAGGTCTGCCCAATGTCGTCCTGGAGGCGATGGCGGTCGGCACACCGGTAATCGCCACGTCGGTCGGCGGCGTACCGGAACTGATAGAAAACGAACGATCCGGATTGTTAGTGAATCCCGGTAATGCAGCGGTATTGAGTCAAAAGATCGTCAACCTTGCTGAAGACGTGCCCTTGCGGAGACAACTTGCCGCCAGCGGTCGTGAGGTGGTCAGGCGCCGTTTCTCGTTTGCGCAACAGGCGAAAACCCTGACGCGAATCTATGAAAAGGTCTCGACATGATAAACATCGCCTTCGTCATCGATACTATCGAATCACCGTACGCCGGCACTGAGAAACAACTGTTAGAGATTCTTAGGCGACTCGATCGTACCCGCTTCCGACCGCACCTGGTTTGCCTCCGAAACAGTGACTGGCTGAAAACCGCCGACGTTGGCTGTGAAATAACCGTTATGGAATTGGGATCGTTCTTCTCGTTCGAGTTTTTCAGATGCCGACGGCGGTTCGCTCGCTTTTGTCGAGAGCAGAAGGTCGACATCGTCCAGACGTTCTTCCGCGATGGCAACCTCGCCGGCGCCCTGTGGGCGCACAAAGCTCGAGTCGGCGTCATTATCGCCAGCCGCCGCAATATCGGCCGCGGTTACTGGCACAACCGTCGAGAGATAGCTATCCTCAGGTACTTGAAACGTTACACAACGCACTACGTTACCAATTCTGATGCTGCCGCGGAAGAGACTTCCAGAGTGGAGGGAGTCGAGTCGAGTCGGATCACAGTCATCGGAAACGGTCTGGATATCGACACCTATCCCCTACCCGATTCACAACAGGCGGCCGAAATCAAGCGAAGTTGGGGATTTACCGATGATACACCCATAATCGGAGCCGTGGCCAATCTCCGACCGGTCAAGAATCTCCCGTTCCTGGTTCGCGCCGCCGCGCGGATAGTGAGACAACGACCGGGGGTTGGGTTCGTGGCGCTTGGTGAAGGTGACCAGCGTGCGGAGCTACAGGAAGTGATCGACGAGAATGATTTGACCGACAGGTTTGTGCTGCCGGGAAGGTCGGACAATGTGGCTCACGACCTGGCCGGTATCGACATCGCCGTCCTCTGTTCTCATCGCGAGAGCCTGTCAAACTCGTTGATGGAGTACATGGCTACCGGGCGGGCGATCATCGCTTCTGACGTCGGCGGCAATCGTGAACTTATATCGAGCGATGATCTCGGCTTCATCTATCCGGCTGACGACGAGGCGGCATTCGACCGTTGCGTCCTGAGATTGCTTGATGACGATGGCTTGCGCGGCCGGATAGGACAGGCGGCCCGGGCCGAAGCGTGCCGCCGGTTTTCGTTCGACGCCGTGATGGGACAATTGGAGGCGCTGTACGAATCTTTGGTAAACGACCATCGAAGAGGACAAGTGTCATGAGCCTCTTGATGCGGGCGAACCTTCAGCTTAAAGACCTCGCTCGGTTCAATCCGATCTGTCGATGGTTAGCAGCGGGTGCGATCGAGTTTCGGGATGTCGTGTCACCACCTCGCAATGCCGATGAGTGCGCCCACTCGGTAACCAACCTGGCCAGGGCCGCCCGAATCTGCCCGCTGCCGGCACGGCGCGATATGCTTGAGCGCAAGATGCGCCTGCGGATCAAGCAACTGGACCCGTCGCGCCTCAACTGGGATAGCATCTTTCCGCACAGTCGTCCGCGCGAAATCCGCAAGGGTGTCATTCTCAAGAAGCCTGTTTCGGAGCGCGAGAAGGGCGTGTTCTTTCTCGCCTTTGAGGACCACTGGTTACGGTTGCTGCGCTATGTCGACCTGGAGAAACTTCACCGACGGTACCACCTCGTGCTGGCCCCTACCTGGTCGCCGCCGCACGATCTGCCGTTCATGTTGGCCGCCCGTATGTGGCCGGGCGCCCTCTTTCATATCATGAGCGCCGTGATCGATCAACCGGTTTTCGCACGTCTGGCCGACAATTTGGTGAGCATCCCGTTGATCTCCTCCAACTGGGTCAACCCGGAAGTGTTTGGAGGGTCGGAGCCGGTGGCGAAAGAATTCGACATCGTTATGTTAGCCAACTTTGCGGTCTACAAGCGGCACTGGCTGTTGTTTTCGGTTCTGCGTAATCTGCCGCCGGCGACAAAAGTCTTGCTGCTGGGTCGCGGTTGGGAGGGACGCACATCCGAAACGATCATGGCCGAGGCGCGCGCTTTCGGCGCCGCCGACAGGATAACGATGAAAGAAGGATTGTCGGACGCCGACCTGGTGCGAGCTATCAAGTCCGCCAAGGTGAGCCTGATTTTCTCGGGCAATGAAGGGGCCTGCGT
>JAUXBJ010000081.1 GCA_030619425.1 bacterium | reverse complement strand
TCGATCGGCTTTTCGAAAAAGCCGGCCGGAGCCTTCTTGGTCTTAAGACGCCCAAGAAATTCTTCCAGCTTGGGAGAGGCCACGGTTACCATGATTACCGGAATGTTCGCCGTCACTTCCGATTTTAGCAGGTTCCCGTACATCTTGATACCTGACTCGCGGGGCATGCTGACATCGAGAGTGATCAGATCAGGCGGTGAAGCCTCAGCTTTTTCAAACCCTTCACGGCCGTCATAAGCCCATTCTGTCTGGTAACCGTTTTCACGAAAAAGGATGGAGAGCCATCTCACCACATCCTGCTCGTCATCGACTATCAGTATTTTCTTGTCGTTCTCTTTCATCACAAGCCTCCGTGGGCTGCGTTAGCAGGCTACTGATTTTCAACAGCCTGATAGTTTCGTATCGCATTACAACACCGGGTGCGACCTTACGAGGCCCCCCCAGGCTTCTTGTTGGCCAGCAGCTTCTTCAGTTCTTCAAGCGTCCTGGAATCGGCCTTGTCGATCAGGCCTTTCAGGTCATCCTTCAGCGCCGATTGATCCGCCGATTTCTCGGTGTCCGAAGATGTATCCATACCGAGGATTCGTTTGACGGCCGCGATATAGTTCTGCGGGCTGACCGGCTTCTCCAGATAAACCCCGGGACCCGACATGGTCAGTTCCTTAAGGTCGGCATTGCCCAACTCATCGTGGGCGTGACCGGTCACAATCAGAATGGGGATTTTGGCCCACTGTTTGTTCTTGGTCAGATCACGGTAGAACTTGGCGCCCGACTTGCCCGGCATCACCAAATCAAGCGATATCAAATCCGGCTCACCTGCCTGAACCTGCTCCAGCGCCTCAAAGCCGTCTTTGGCGACGACAACTTTGAAACCGGCCTCTAACAGGGCGGCTTTCAGGAAATTCCGAACGTCGGTTTCATCATCGACCACCAGCACTGTTCTGGGTATGTCCGTCATAGTCAACTCCTGACTTGTTTCTTTTGGCTAGACTGTTTGCCGTGACCCTCGTGCCACAATGTCATCAGCCTCTTGCGAGGGAATTCCATTCGGAAGTGGGCGCCCTGCCCTTTTTCGGATTCCAGCACGATTTTTCCGCCATGCTCCTGGACGATCTTGCGCGTAGTGAGCAGTCCCAAACCGGTACCCTCGCCTCCCTTGGTAGTAAAGAAGGTGGTGAACACCTTCTGCTTGATTTCATAATCGATGCCGCAGCCATTGTCGGCAACCTCAAATACCAGTTTCTCCCCTTTTTCACGCACGCGGATAACCACCTCGGATCCCTTTTGCTCACCCATCTGGCAGGCGTCAATGGCGTTGGAGACCAGGTTGGTCAGACAGGTGTGGATCCCATCCGGGTCCAGAGGGGCGCGCCGCACGTGTTCGGCTATCTCAGACCGAAGGGTTATCCCTGACTGGGCCGTGATATCCTTGTAGAGATCGACGATCTCATTCACCAGCGTGGCGGGGTTCACCATCTGCAATTGAGGCAGTCGACCCTTGGAGAAGCTGAGGAAGTCCTTGACCAAAGTCGTGGTCTTCGCGAAGTTGCGCTCCACCATCTCCCATCCCTCGTTGACCATTTCCTCGTCACCCTTTTTCAGACCGAGGCTGACGATGTACTTGCCCCCTTCCAGACCCATCAATATGTTCTTGATGCTGTGCGCCAATCCCGCCACCGTCTGACCGACCGCCGCCAGTCGTTCCGCCTCGACAACATCACGCTCCAGTTTCCTGACGGCGGTAACGTCGGTCGAGATTTCAATGACGTGTCCCACCTGGTCGCCGGAGCGCGCCAGGGGTGAGGTCGTCACCTGATAGTGAACATCCTGACCGCGTCGATCGGTACCGACCTGGTTGGAGTTATGGACCTTGTTGTCGCGAAAGGTCCGGGCTGCCGGGCAGTTCGGGCACTTGGACTTGCGTCGCTTGTACACTTCGTAACAATAGCGGTTGAGGACATCGCCGAAGCTGTGCCGAAAGGCTTCGTTGGCGCGAACGATGCGATAGTCTTTATCGATCACGGTAATGTAGCACGGCACCCGATCGAACAGAATCTGGTATTCCTGTTGCCAGCTCCTGGTTCCGGTTACGGTTCTGGTCATCTCAAGAACGTAGTCGACGGGACCATCCTCAGTCAGCCGCAAGGGAGCAACATGCCCGACGTAGTGGGTGGGTTTGCCGTGCTGATCAATCCCAACAGCGTCAGCCACTATCGTCTTGCCGGTCTCGAAGACCTGAGCCGACGGACATTCGTCACATGGTTGGTGCAGCTTTTTGTAAACCTCATAACACTTCTTCCCCCGCCAGTCTCCAAAACGGTCGGTAAAGGAACTGTTGGCGGCTGCGATGTTGTAATCGCGATCGATCACGGCGACATTGAACGGTATCTCTTCAAACAGCGCGGCATGGACTATATCCATAAGGCGCCGGGGGTCGGCGCTTCTGGCGTCGGTCTTCATTTGTTCGGCCCTCCCTCACGTCCCCGGGTCGAGGCTATCAACTGCTCTATAGATTCGATAAACAACTCGGCGTCGATCGGTTTCTCCAGGAACAGTTCCGGCGGTGGAATGGACTCGTCGGGGACAAAGGATCGGAAGTCCCACGGGTCTTCGTGCCCCACCCCGCTGATGAAAATCACCGGAATCGATCTGAGGGTCTTGTCATTTTTGAGCTGCGTGTACATGGTGATCCCGGATTGTCTGGGCATCATTATGTCCAGACAGATAAGGTCCGGTCTGGCCTTGTGAACCTCTTCGAGACCATGCTCGACGCTGTCCGCAGTCACCGCAGTGTAACCGTTGGCCCGCAGCGCCATGGTCAGGTATCTGGCCACATCGGGTTCATCATCGACTATCAGTACCGTCGCGCTCATTGTTATGCCTTACTCCTCTTTTACCTGCAGAACGGCCGGCGGCATCATCACATGGTTGGGGGCGGGTCGGCTCAACTCATCGGCCATCTCAGCCTTCAAGTAATCCGGCTGGGGACCAGTGTGACATGCGGGACACTGCGCCAGGGCGACCCTGGTTGTATCAGCGACTGCTCGTCCCCGATGGCAGTCGACGCAGAGTATATGCATGGCGTCAACGTATGACACGGCCAGATAGGTATCCAGGGTATCGGCGGTGCTGTCGGCATAGAGGTCGATATGGCAGTCACGGCACTCTTTGGCGGACGCCTTTTGTCGCTCCTGTTCGGGCTTATGGCAGATGTCACAGGCAATGGTGGCGCCGTTGGGACTCGCGTGCCAATCGTGGCGGAATATGTCGTTAGCCGTGTACATACTGCTGTGACATTCCCAGCAACCGCTTTCTTTGTCCAGAGGCACGTTCATGTGATGGCACTTGATGCACGACTGCTTCTGCCCCAGACTATCGACATGCCGGGCGTGGTCAAACAGGGTGCCAAAGGCGTCTAAGTTGCCGTCGATAAAGAGCGTGTCACCACCGCGAGCCTTCTGTACGGTAATCTCCTCAACACCTTTGCTTTCGATCCTGTCCTGTGGCATCAGAGCAAAGCCGAGTGCGAAGCTGAGGGCGAAAACAAGAGAGTACTTGACTCGCTCGGTTACACCGGGTGATCCCAACCAAACATCCGATCCGAGACCGAATTGCGGACAGTATTCTGGTCGTTCCCGAGGATCCTTCCACTTCACATCCCAAATCTTGAAATGTTCCACACAGAAAAGGAACACAATAATCGCTCCGGCCACTATCCCCAGGCTGACGAACACTTCGTATATCGTTGGGTAGTATTGAGAACCCGGCACCTGGAGCATGACTCCCGCTATATTAGCCCGATCGAGTCCAAGCCCGATCACTGCCGAAAAACAGGCAACTGCCAGACCTGCCTGAGAGTAGCGCAACTTACGGATACCCAGCAAAACTATCGGGATAACGAGCATCAGAGCAATCTCAATCAGGAACACCGTCGATTGCCAGGAACCGTCAAAGATCATCGGAAGTTTGCCATTTACCCCAAGACCTACAAAGCGAATAACCCCATAGATTACGATGACAATAAATCCGAGGTAGGCCAGCTTGGACAGTGTCTTTCTGTCGGCTTCTTTTCGATACATATAGCAGATAACCAACACGCCCAGGATAACCACGAGTGGCCCCACGGCGATTGCTGAGACAAGAAACTCGATCGGCAATAACGCAGAATACCACAGAGGATGCAACTTCTCCGGAGTAATCAGGAAGAGAGTGCCCAGTGAAGACTGGTGAAGACTGGATATCATAATGCCCAGGAACACCAACACGAGCTTGTACTTGGTCAAAAACCTGCGCAGGCCGGCGAACCAGCCTGTTTCCTCAAGCGGAACCGGCAGGAATTCCAGAAGAAGTACGCCAAGGTATAGCATTACGCACCACGATACTTCAAACAAGGCCGAATGAAACTGCCAGTATATGACCGGCTGCCACACTAACCAGGGAAGACCCAGTTCCACGACGAGTGCGGTAGCTGCGCTCAGATAACCCAAAAACGCTATCAGTACAGCCACCTTTGCATACCGGTGGAATTCTTCCCTTTTCAATACGTATATTACGGCGGTCACAACAAAACCACCCGCCGCCAGAGCGATCCCCGGGACGACATTGAGTCCTTTCCAGATTCCCCACGGCGTACTATCACTCAGGTTGGATACGGCTCCCAGACCGAATATGAACCTGGTTATGGCGGTAGCAACGGCCAGACCTGTCAGGGTCCAGAGAACCGATTTGAATACGTCAAGTCTGTTCATCTGCTATCCCTCACTCTCTTCGTTCTCACGTTGCAGTTTCTGCCGACGTCTGACCAGCCAGTGCAAACCTCCCATAACGGCGCCTACTCCGAAAAACGTGGGCAGAACCGCCTCCATGGCGGTCGCGGTTGTCTTCGGCAATGCTTTGGTCCCCGGAATTGCGACGTACGACAGAAATCCCAGGTCGATGTCGGAAATGTACAGCACTGAGGTACCACCCACTTCAAACTCGCCAAAGACCTTGTTGATGTATTTCCCGGGATTTTCCTCGATCCGTCGGTGAGCCTCTGCTATTAGTTCCTTGCGTTCACCGAAAATCGTCGCCTGCGTAGGACAGACCGCCGTGCATGCCGGTTGCTTGCCATGCTTGACTAGTTCGTAACACATGCTGCATTTCTGCACGTAGGGTACCGGCTTGTCCCAATCGTAGCGTGGTATTCCGTATGGACAGGCAATCATGCAGTAGCGACAGCCAATGCACTTGTGACTGTCGTAGATCACGATACCTTCCGACGTCTGGTGGAGCGCGCCAACAGGACAGGCTGAAGCGCAGGCCGGCTCCAGGCAGTGACGGCATTGCTTGCGCACAAAGTGCTTATCCGGCCTCTGGACAATCGAGGTCCAGTTGTGAGCCGACAGACCGTCATTTACGTGAAAGACATACGGTTTGTCGGCTTTATGTCCGTTGGTTTTCTTGCAGGCCGCTACACATTCAAAGCAACCGATGCACTTGGTGATATCGGTAAGGATTGCCATACTCATACCGGCGCTCCTTTCTTGTTCAGAGTGGTACACACGGCATCATCGGTGTCGGCCGGGAACCTCCAGGCAACACACGAAACGAACTGTGAAAACGGCAGGAGAATGCAGTGAGCAATCTTGGTGAAAGGAAGGAGAATGAAGATCAACTCCCCCGACAAGATATGAATCAACATTGTCACCTGATAGGCTGATGCACTCACCGACATATTGGCGCACACGTAACCTGTCACGAAAGGCAGCAACAACAACAACGGCCACAAGTAGTCCTGCTTGCGACTCAGGAAACTTGACATGCGGCTGAATGATCGGCCGATCAACAACGCAATGGCAAAAACGATTGTGGATATGGTCAGCCAATCTGCAACCGGTTTGGGGAGCGTCGGCCAACTGATGCCCACACCACTTTCCCAAAGTTGAATGTGAGCGAACAAGAACACCGGGACCAGAATCAACCCGATGTGGAACAGAATCGAACAGATACTATAAAACGGGCGGCCCTTGAAAACCTTGTTAACGGGGAAAAACCAGACCAGTGTGCGACGAATGATATATCCCCAAGGGAGCGTTTTGTCGCCCGCTCGACGATAGGCTTCCCAGGCTCCATACAAATCCAGTAGTAAGACGCGCAACAATCCCAGCATCATAACGCCAAAGCTGAGGCGGAACAGTGGTCCACGAGCGAATTCAAGCCAAGCATCCATGTTCTATTCTTCCTCACCTGTTTGTTTCTCATCCGGAGAGACCTTTAGTGATTCATCAAAAATAATCGCCTTGTAGATCAGGTCATGAAGACCGGCGACTTCGCAGTCTATACCCTGATCTTCCACCAGTTCTCTCAGTTGCTTCTTGCAATTGGCGCAGGGGGCCACCAGAATCTTACAACCGGATTCCCGTATCTGGTCGGCTTTGATCTTGCCGCCGACCGTAGTGCGGTACGGACGAATCTCATCGATCGAAACCGTGCCGCCGCCGCCGCCGCAACAGACGGCGTCTTCACCGTTCGGGGTCAGCTCGACATAGTCCTTGCAGAAGGCCTTGAGAAGTTCGCGAGGTTTGTCGATGATCCAGCCCTGGCGAGCGATATTACAGGGATCGTGGTAGGCGACTTTCTCGGTGATCACATTAGGATCAAGCTTCAACCGACCCTCTTTCCATACCCTGTGGGTGTACTCCATGATGTTGATGACCGGCAGAGCTTTGTCTCCGCCGCAGTAGATAGGCAGAAACTGCTTGGCGCTGCGCGAGGCATGGCCACATTCACCAATGAGCACTTTCTTGCCTTTCAGTCTGCGCGTCTCGTTATCGATTTTCTTGACTACCCGTTCCAGGATGCGATCACTGTAGAACAGACCGTAGTTGATCCCGTCAAAATACCCCGTACCGGTCGTCCAGGAGTCACCGGTAGCAGTGAATACAGCGGCGATCCCCATAAGCGTCTCGGCCTCCATCAGGAAATCACTGACAGCCGAGAAGAACACGAATTCACAACCTTCCACATCCAGTGGGAAGGTGATATTCACCAGCTTTTCTTCCAGCATGTCCTCGCTGAGAAACTCCAGGGTGTCAATGAGCGCTGGAACGGGGATAGCC
>JAUXBJ010000164.1 GCA_030619425.1 bacterium | reverse complement strand
TTCAACTCCCGCAACCTCATCCTGATAATATCCTCTCCAGCCATAATCCTCCCTTACTTTTTGGAAGGCATTATAACTTATCAACAGGACATTTCTACTTTGCTCTAATAGGACATTATCACTTTGCGGGAACACTCGGTTCTGGGTCGAGCCGGGCCGTCGGCCGATTATCGGCGTGGGCATAGTCGCTTGACATACTCTTGCATATACCTATATTGCCCGCAAGGATTAATGCATTGGGCGTTCGCCATTACTGCAATCGGGACGCTTGGTGAGAAACAACAGTTAACACAATAGAAGATCCCAGGAGGGACCTAAGATGAAATCAAGAGCATTAGTGCTGGCCGGTTTGATAACAGTATTGTCATACAGCTTTGCGGCGGGGCAGTCATTGTCGCTGGACCATGTTGACGGTCTCAATGCCACCGACGGACTTCAGATGGGCGTACCTGTAACCTTCTACATTCGCGTGACCGGAGATAACGACGCCCACGGCGGCATCAACCACGGTTTTCACGTGAACTCCCCAAGCGGCGCCCAGTGGGGTTCATTCGTCGGCGATACCACCGGCACGCTGGGTAAGGCGCAGTTTGATGGTGGTTTCTTCATCAGCCACTTCAGTGCCGATGGGGTCGGCGCCGACACGGTTGGAATCGGCGCCTTCAGAATTTTTGGGCCGGGTTTTCCCGCCGGGTTCGACGATGTAGCATTCACGATTCAGATCGGTCCGATTGATGTCGCTTATAACGGCGGCGAGATCTGCCTGGACTCAGCCTACTATCCGCCCTCGGGCGTGTGGAAATGGGCCGGACCGACTGTCTTCCCTAGTTGGGACGGGCCGCACTGCTACACAATCGGCGAGCAGGTCATCAATCCGCAGATCACCTGCCCCGGGGACACCGCCGTTTTTCTGTGCGAACCAGGTTCCCTCTGCTTTCCCTTCGATACCGCCGATGCCGAGTGGGTCACGGCCAGCGAGCCAGCCTATATCGATGGTGACCAGGTGTGCGTGCCTTTGCTTGCCGACGGCGATGTTGAAATCGAGTTGATTGCCGGGGCTGCCGAAGTGGCCGATACTTGTAGCTTCACGGTCACGACCATCATAAACACTCCGCCGACCGTAACCATGTCGCCGGATTCGATCACCCGAGTCATGTGCGACCTCAACGGGACCCTCTGTATGGCTTTCGGTCTGTCCGATCTGGATGAGAACATCGTCGATACCACCACTAACATCGGTTACATTTACGTTTCGGAAATCGATCCCTACATCTGTTTCGTGCCGGATACGACGGGTCTGTTCGAGGTTGTCGTGACCGCTACCGACGCCTGCGGCGAGACGCACTCGGCGACCAGGTGGGTGACGATTGTCGAGGGTGAGCCGGTCGCCATCGAATGTCCTGCTCCAATAGTCGACACTCTCTGCGGCAGCGGGATGTATTGCCTACCGGTTGCCGTCACACCGGATACGGCGACGGTAACCGTCAGCCCATCGGGAACCTACGTCTGGGCGACCGGCCAACTCTGTGTCAACCTGACTGAATCGGGGATACACGAATTCCGATTGATTGCCGAGACCCAATGCGACGCCGATACCTGCGATATCCAACTGGATATCACGATTATAGAACTCCCCTCAATCGACTGTCCCGACCAGATACCATACGTGTTCCTGGCCGATCCAGGTGAGGCTTGCCTGAGTTTGGACATCAACCACGCCGACGTTGTTGAAGTGTCCTACGGTAGCTGGGATGCCGGGCAACTCTGTTTCCAGGCTGACACCACCGGCCTGTACTCATTTGTGGTCGTGGCCACGAATGACTGCGCCGCCGACACCTGTGAACTATCAGTGAATGTTCAGGTAGGCCAGCTCGATGTGACCACGATCATTGACCCGGATCCGATGTGGATGGTGGAAGCTTATCACATCGATACTCTGTATGCCACAATCTACCTCGGCAACTTCGATAATGGACACACGGTGGCCGATATCGACCCGACTACTGTCGTCATAAATGATTCACTGATACCGACTTCAACCGCGATCATTTCCGATTATCCCGGTTTTGTCGGTGAGGTAATGGAGATCACCGAACGTATCTACGACTTCATTGACTACTACATGCCTCTCTATGACACCACCGTAGCCACCTACACGGTCTCGGGGCTGTTTACCGATGACACAGAATTCTCAGAAGTCGGACAGGTAAGGCTGATCGGTTTACTGGTTGGGGATGTAAACGTCGACGGCCAGGTGGATATCGCGGATATGATTTACCTGATAGACTACTACTTCCAGCACGGACCACCGCCGATACTTCTCGAGACGGCTGACATGGACAAGAACCAGCTTCTGGATATATCCGACCTGATGATGCTGATCGACTACATGTTCGGGCTGTAGGGCCGAACGTAACGTCAGATACTTGGACTATGTGGTGACCGTATCTTCAGGGTCTGTTGAAAAAGTCACTTTCCTCGTCATTGCGAGCGACTCCGCCTCGGGCGGAGGGGCGCGGCAATCTCTCTCGCTGTCTACCAACGATTTGAGATTGCCACGGTCGCCTGCGGCAACCTCGCAATGACGGCTTCTGGAGTTTATCAACAAGCCCCTCAGATGCGGCCACTACTTTTGACGGCAATGCGGCTTCCTAAGGTTCCCGCTGATTATCCCAGAATCCAGTTGATTTCGTTGGGCGAGGCTGATATAATTGGCACCCATATGGGCAGAGCGGTGTTGATGATAGGTCAAATGGCCTGATGGAACCTTACGGGAATGGTCCCGAATGAATGCGAGTTAGTGAGGTCGGTATGAAAGATCTGGTGACGCGATTGCTGCCGGAAATCGGCGAGATAACGGACGACAAACTCAGGAACAATGTCATTGCCTGCTGGAAGGATGCTATCGAGTTCAGGGGCTGGAGTGAGAAGTTACTACGCAGCATTCCGTTCACGCTGCTGGCCGAGAACGTGAAGATAACATTCATCGATCATGTGCGCGCAGTGTGCCGGATGTGTATTGCCTGCAACGACGTTCTGGAGGAGATTCACGGCGCCAACAAGACGGCCGTCAATCGCGACTATCTGATTGCCGGAGCGCTGTTGGCTGATGTCGGCAAGCTTCTGGAGTTCGAGATTGTCGATGGTCAACCGCAGAAGTCAGATTATGGACGACACATCCGCCACCCCTTTTCGGGTGTCGGTTTGGCTTTCAAGCACGGCCTGCCGTCGGAGGTTATGCATATCATCGCTACTCACTCCAAAGAGGGCGCCGGCGAACAACGTTTGCCCGAGAGCATAATCTTCCACCACGCCGACTTCATCGACTTTGAGTTGGTCAAGTAGCGACCGGCATGAACGAACAAAACCTAATCGAGAAGATAGCCCAGCGCTTTGCTGTCGGGCTGCCGGACGGTCACATAGTCAGGAGCGGCGACTATCTGTCGATCCGCCCGGCTCACGTCCTCACCCACGATAACACCGGGGCCGTGATCCCCAAGTTCAGAAGCATCGGGGCTACGAAGATTGCCGACCCGCGGCAGCCGATGTTTGCGCTCGATCACCGCGTTCAGGATACCAGTGATGAAAATCTGGCCAAGTACCGGGGCATCGAAGCGTTTGCGCGCGAAATGGGGATCGACTTTTATCCCGCCGGACGCGGCATCGGACACCAGATCATGTGCGAAGAGGGCTACGCCTGGCCGCAGATGATGGTGGTTGCTTCCGACAGTCACGCCAACATGTACGGCGGCCTCGGCTGTCTGGGGACACCGATTGTCCGCACCGACGCTGCCGCTATCTGGGCAACCGGTCGCACCTGGTGGCAGGCGCCGCCGGTAGTGAAGTGCGAACTGACCGGAAAGCTCAAGCCAGGGGTGACCGGCAAGGATGTTATCATCACCCTGTGTGGTTTTTTCAATCGGGACGAGGTGCTTAATCATGCCATCGAGTTTGGCGGTGGTGGCGTCCCATCTCTGTCGCTCAGCGACCGCTTGACGATTGCCAACATGACCACCGAGTGGGGCGCTCTGGCCGGTGTCTTTCCGGTCGATGATGTCACGCTGGGCTGGTTGGAGAATCGTATCGCTTTTGTTGAGAAGCGTGGGCCGGCCGGGGCGCCGGCCGATGCTGACGCCGATGGCGACCGTATCCATCCCCGCCTCAACAGTCATCGATTGACAGCACTTCGCGAGAATAAACTCGAGCCGGATGCCGACGCTTTCTATGCCAGGACAGTCACGCTCGACCTTGGGTCGATACAACCGCATGTTTCCGGACCGCACAGTGTCAAGACCATGACCCCGGTCACTCAGATGCGAGAGCGCAAGCTGAAGATTCACAAAGCCTATCTCGTGTCGTGTGTCAACAGCCGCGTCGATGATCTGGCGCAGGCGGCCGAAGTTGTGCGTGGCAAGAAAGTGGCTGACGGCGTTGAGTTCTACATCGCCGCTGCCTCCAGCGAGGTGCAGGCCGAAAGCGAGAGGCGCGGCGACTGGTCGGCACTGTTGGAGGCCGGGGCCATACCGTTGATTCCCGGCTGTGGCCCATGTATCGGACTCGGCAAGGGATTGCTCAAAGATGGCGAGGTAGGTATCTCCGCCACCAATCGCAACTTCAAGGGTCGTATGGGCGCTAAGACGTCCGAAGCGTACCTGGCCTCACCGGCGGTAGTGGCGGCCTCGGCGATCGCGGGCTACATCGACTCTCCGATGGCATTCACCGACACGCAACCCAGGGCTGACATTCGCACCAATGAAAAACCGGCGGCTGCCGTGACTGATGTCTCGATAGTCGACGGGTTCCCCGCGACTATAGAAGGTAACCTGCTCTTCTGTTATCAGGACAACTTGAATACCGACGGTATCTATCCCGGCAAGTACACTTACCTCGACGATTTCACACCGGAACAGCAAGCGTCGGTGGCCATGGAGAACTACGATCCGGAGTTCGGCAAGATAGCAAACGATGGCGACATTCTCGTCGGCGGGTTCAACTTTGGCAGCGGTAGTTCACGCGAACAGGCGGCCACGGCGCTCAAGTATCGAGGGATACGTCTGGTGTTGGCGGGATCATTTAGTGAAACGTACAAGCGCAACGCCATCAACAACGGCTTCCTTGCTATTGAGGCGCCGGAACTGGTGCGCGACCTGAAAGCGAAGTTCGGCGCAGACAAACTGACGGTCGCGACCGGCATCCAAGCGACAATCGATTTCGTCAAGGCAACCTTGACGGCCGGCGGCAAGGAGTATAGTCTGAGTCCCATAGGAACGCCGGCGCGAAGTCGAAATAATAGCCCGAGGTCATCTGGTGGCGCGTGCCGCCCTCGGTGTCGAAGAGGAAGACCGCGTTGTTGTGGGTTTCGAGCCCGCGCGAGTATGTGACCCAGCGGCTGTCCGAGGACCAGTTGATGTTGAAGTCCTGGAGATTCGGGTGGAGCATCCACAGCCCCT
>JAUXBJ010000099.1 GCA_030619425.1 bacterium | reverse complement strand
TGACCCGACACCTATCTCTCTGTTGTACAACGGCGGCGGGTCACACGAATTCGCTGACACGAATTCGCAAGACCCACCGCAACACGCTAAAGGGACTTTGTCAACACTCCCGAACGTCCAGGCCACCCAGCCGTAGAGGTCCCGACCTGCCAGTGCTCGGCAGATGTCCACATCTGCCGCAGTGGGTGGTACGGTCAAACTTGTTATTGGGTGCTGTCAGGCGACTCGCCTGACAGCCATGAAGTTCGAAGGCAGGTGTCGGGCGGGGTCGCCCGACACCACCATCGGTTGACGCCTTTTTCAACAAGCCCAAAAGCCGGAATCCAGAATATTGAGAAAACTGGAGGATAGAATCCGACTCGAAAACCACACCGCGTTTCGCCCCATTTTTCTGCCTCTTTTCATTAGACATCCACTCGGCTCACTTCGTCCCTTAATGTGCCCCGTCATGCGGGCTGTCGGCGATCATTCGGCCAACGGGCGCAAGCTCAAAAAAGCCGGAGGAGTTCTTGACAAGCCGAGAGGCATTGTGTAAGTTGGCGGGTTGCTTTTTCGAGGCTAACGATGGCGCTCGCATTTGGTTAGAGCAACGCTAATGACCCGGTTCTGAGAGGGTCGCGATTGACCCGAGAATCGCCGGGGCAACGGTTGAGGATTTGGATGGGAAACAAAATGTTTGGCTTTCTTAATTGGATGGAGACAAGAATGGGGATAGTTAGGGTATCGGCAACGGGTATGGCTGTGCTCTTACTTTTGTCGTCAGGAGTCGCGGCGAGTGGATTCGAGGCGCTTGGAGTGGGGTCTAAGGCTACCGCCATGGGCGGCGCATTTCGCGCCGTAGCCGACGACTGGAGCGCCGCGTATTACAACCCGGCCGGCTATGCCGACCTGCTTGACAACCAACTGGGGGCCAATCTGGCCCTGTTCCAGTACCGTAATGAGATCACTCCCGACTACCGTTGGGGTGGTGAATTTGAAACGGGCATGATAAATGATCGACTGGGCTACAATTTCGATGAAATCCTAAACAATCCGTCAGCCGGTCTGGCCTTGCGCTTACCGATTTTCGGCGAGTCGGTGTTCGGGTTTTCGATCTACCAACCATTTGATTACAACGTTAAATGGAATCTTTACCAACCGCTGATCACGTACAATAGCAAGTTAACTCTTCCGGACAATCAGTTTCAGAACAACTTCGACGTCGTGGCTTTTCAACTAACAGCCGCCCGTGAGTATATCGACGACAAGCTATCGCTGAGGGTGGGTCTGCAACTCCTGAGGGCTGATCTACTGTATACCAATGTTCTCTTTCGCACCAATCCCTACCTGGCTCGCGATCCTGAATGGGCACCGGCCGATCGTCCCTGGGAGAAAATCACCCAATGGACTTCGAACGACGGAAAGGGGTGGGGATTCGGTTTGAACGCCGGGGCTAAGCTGAAACAGAGTGAAAAGATGACTCTGGCGGCCACGATCACAGTGCCGTTCGACATTACCGTCAAGGGTGAAAGCTCGCTGGAGTTCTACATGCCCCAGTACTTCAATCCGGAGTTCTTTACCGGCGGCACGGTTGAACACATGCTCACGGCCGGCAACAAGATTGTCGACTCGGCTGACTACGAAGCGACTCTCAAGCTGCCGCCTTCGCTCGGCCTTGGCATGGCCTACCAGGCGTCAGAGAAACTATTGGTCACCGTTGACGCGGAGTATACGCTTTGGTCCCGATTCGATGGTTTCAATTTCGTGTATAGTAATCATCGTGGGCTGATAGGTCCGGCCGACACCGCTGCCGACATGCGAGAGTTCCTCACGTCCGACATCGCCCAAAGTGTCGACTGGTCTAACACCATCGAACTGATGGCCGGGGCCGCTTATGATTACTCCGACTTCGTCACACTGTTGGGCGGCGTGTCGATGGATCAGTCACCGGCCCGGAAGAATGAACAGTTTCATCCGTTGTTCTTTGATCTCGGCACAAAACTGAGTTTCAGCACGGGACTGATTCTGCATTTGGAACAGTGGGATCTGGGCGTATCAACCAGTTACACTCGGTATCCTGACGCCAGCGTGGAAGAGTTGGAGGATATTGATGGAGACGGTCACCCGGAGAACTTCGCCGGTGATTTCAAGGCTGCTACTTACCAGACGGTGTTTTCGTTCAATTATCGTTTTTGAGGAGATCAGAGATGGCAAGAAAGACAATGTTCATACTGTCGATGGTGATTTTGATCCTGACTTTCGTCTGGAGTTGCTCTGACAGAGAATCTCTGATGGATACATCCGATGTCACCACCGGCGGAATATCCCCGAAGAATCACGTTTTTTTCGATGAGCTTCTGTTCCAGCTACGCAACCAGTTCCAACTCATCAAAATAGTGGTGTATATGCCGCGAGCATCGTTTCCGATTCACTATGGTGGATCAGGCGCCAGGGAGTTGCCGCTATTGTTGCTGCTGCCACCGCACGGTGAGGACGCCTATTTTTATCTCAACCACGGTCTGAAGGACTTGGCTGATGAAATGATGTTCACCGGCGAGATTGAGCCGATGTACATCGCCACCATACCGTCCGACCCGGCGCAGGCTTTCGGAGGCTATTTCTATGCCGGCTCAAGCTATCCGGCGGGAGATTATGATGCTCTAATCGGCAGCACCTTAGTCGATTACATCAGCGAGGCCTGGGAGTATCCAAGTATGGATCCTTCTCAGAGAGGAATCGGTGGTGTGGGCGCCGGCGCGTACGGCGCCTTCAGAGCAGCTCTGATCCATCCGGGCGCTTTCTCGTCAATCACAGTTGCTGACGGTCCACTGGACTTTGATGGTTCTCCCGGGCACGGCAACGGATTGGTGGATCTGATGTCTTATGCCGTGCTGAACGAACAGGGTAGCTTCGCATCCGACTCGGCCTTCCGAGCTGACTTCGATAGTTTACAGAGTTCTCCGATATCGAGAATGTTCATTGGCGGCGCCTTGGCCTTCTCGCCCCACGATACTCTCCTGGATTACACAGTCGAGGCTCATACTGAACCCAGCCCCCCCTACAGACAGGAAGTGTGGATTACCATCAACGATACTACTCGCGGGACACCGGGCTACGTTATCCAAGACTCAGTGACACTGATCACCAGACTGGTGACGGAGGATGTCCGCAACTTTGATTTCCACCTCCCGTTTGACCACACCGGACAACCATACCAACCGATCTGGGATTTCTGGCTTGACGATAACCTCGAGAATATAGGAACGGGTAACGAGCTGGATGGGGTGGCTATGTGGTTCGCCACTAGTCCGGAGACACAGCACGGATTCCATGATCAGACTATGTCCTGGGTTGAGACCCTGGAGGGTCGAGGTTATGCGCCGACGGTTAGAGAGTACACCGGCTACAGTGGCAATCCGGCGACCTCCCACGAGTATATTCACGAAATGCTGCGCGAGATACTGAAGTTTCACTCGGACAATTTCAAGGCAAACGCGTCCGGGAATTGATTCGAATCATGGATATTACACCCGGAGACAGAGAGTCTCCGGGTTTTTTTTGAGATGACTGACATCGACACTACATACGATCTGCTTTCAGTGGGTGCGCATCCGGATGATGTCGAAGTCGGCGCCGGTGGTGTGCTGATCGGCCTCACCGAGCGAGGCTATCGCTGCGGCATCGTGATTCTGACTGAGGGGGAAATGGGTACGGGCGGCAACGCCGAAATCCGTTCGCGGGAGGTCGCGAGAGCGGCGGAGGTTCTCGGCGTCGACATAGTCCGGACTTTTGACTGGGGCGACACGCGCCTTGAAGACAGCTACCAGCACCGTCTCGACCTGGCCGCCGTTATTCGGCGCACGCGACCGAAAATCGTGCTGGCGCCATACCCGCACGTGGGGCATGGCCGCCGTCAGTCGCACCCGGATCATGTTGCGTGCGGCATCATCGCCATCAACGCGGCCAACCTCGCCTCACTGAAGAAAGCCGATCTGCCGGGCGATCCGCACATGGTGAAGCGGATTTTTCACTATTTCCTGCCGCCACGAGTATCGCCCAACTTCGTGGCCGACATAACACCGTACTTCGATCAGTGGATCAAAGCCCTCAGTGCCCACGAATCACAGTTTCTGAATCCGGGTAAGGCAAAGGACTATATCGATACACTCACGTCTATGGCGCGGTCATTTGGACTGCAAGCCGGATGCAAGTACGGCCAGGGGTTCTACGCCGTCGAACCAATCCTGGTGAACGACATCATGACGCTGGTGAAAGAGGGCTAAGTGATCCACGGCTGTCGGTCGGCACCGGGAGACGAAGGCTCCCTTTCTGTCACCCAATATATGCAATAATCCGTCAGACTCCTAAACGGTAGTCGATTGACGGCTTGCAGTGATGTTAGTCCGAGACCATCCGCTGGCGTAGCACCCAAATCGGAAATAGTCTTGAGAAGCTAACGTAAACTGGTAGGTTGAGATGTAGTATCCGGCGAATTATTGATTCACCAGACACATACGAAAAACGACGCCATTCATCCGCAAATAATTTCTACAGGATTTCGGTAACCTCGACATCGAAAACGAGTGTCTGGCCCGCCAGGGGATGATTGGCATCGAGTGTCACCTTGTCTCCCTCAATAGTGGTTACGACAACCTGAATAGGATCGCCATCTGACCGGTCCATCTGGAGTTGTTGCCCTATTTGTGGATCAATGTCATCTGGGAACGCGCTCTTGTCCACCTGACCGATCAGATCCTCCTGGGAGGGTCCATAGGCCTCTTCCGGTTTGATAGTCAACTTGCGGGCCTCCCCGACCTTCATATCAATCACACCCTTATCTACGCCCGGTATGATTTGTCCGCTACCAACCTCGAATTCCAGCGGATCACGGTCCTGCGACGAATCAAATACAGTACCGTCCTCCAACTGCCCGGTATAATGCACTTTGATCTTACTTCCCTGTTTCACTTTACACATTTGCAACTCTCCAGATTGAACTATTAATCGAGATTTCCAACATAGGGGTTTTGAGAACACGCTTCTGTCAAACCAGCTCTCAGTCGCGGGAGATTTTCAGTATCTCGTATTTGATGGTACCGGCCGGGACTTTTATGTCCACGGTCTCGCCGACCGCTTTGCCTAACATGGCTGACGCAACCGGTGACTTAACCGAAATAACGTCGTTGTCGA
The DNA here is from genome assembly GCA_030619425.1 of bacterium. Taxonomy (GTDB): domain Bacteria; phylum Zixibacteria; class MSB-5A5; order GN15; family FEB-12; genus JAJRTA01. The sequence goes on along the minus strand of JAUXBJ010000099.1, from coordinate 1,631 downwards.
CGTCGGCTTCATCGGGCGGCACGATGGTGTACTTGATCTCTTCGCCGTCGCCGAGGTCCTTGACCAGCACTTTGGCGTACAGGTAGACCTTATCGGTTGGGATGGCATCGGTGTCGATGGGCCTCGCCCGCGAGAGGCTGAATTCCAGATCGGAGATTTTTCGCTCGATATGGGTCTGCGTCTCTTTGGCGGCGTGGTACTCGGCGTTTTCGGAAAGGTCGCCCAGTTCTCTGGCCCGCTTGATTTCAGCGACTATCTTGGGACGCTCTCCAAACTTCAGGCGCTTCAATTCCGTCTCGAGCTTGATCAGGCCATCTTTGGACATATAAATCGGTTCCGTCATAACGGACCCAATATAGCCAACTATTGCCCTTTAGGCAAGTCGCCGCCACCCACGTAGCGCGAAAATACCGGACAGACTAATCGATTGACAAAGTAGCCAGAATTGGCGATATTTAGGCAGGTTCAGTCTACGTTCTTGCGGTGATGACAAGCAGGACGTTCGCGACAATACTCAAGGATAGAATAAGATACGCCATGGAAGTGAGGATAATGAAAGTGTTCGTTGGCGCTCCTTGTTGTATTGGTGCTTGTCATAACGAGACGACGAAATCGGAGAGAGGATTACTAAATAGAGGAGTATGGATATGTGTACAGTGAAGAAGACAGCCCTGACGCTGCTGTTGCTGCTGACTTTTTGTCTGACCGTTGCCGCCAACGCGGTCGACTTCAGGCCCCGTGAACTACCCGTCAAGCCGGACAAGACTATCATAGCCCCTGGCTATTCTCATCGTCATATCGAGGTAAAGTTTGCTGATGGTGAGGATATCGGTTTGGCCGCTGAGGGTTTTCCAGTCGACCGCTCAAATCAGGTCCTCAAGTCTCCAGAGGCCCTGAGCATAATGAAGTCAATCACAGAGGTGGGCGGCGCCTGGCATCGCATGTCCCCCACCAGCGAAGAACTGATTGACGAACTGGTCAAGAACGCCGAAAACAATCTAAATCGCGGCATTGCCGACCTGAACAACTACTTTATTCTGACTGTCCCCGATGGTGTCAGTGCTGAAGACTGGATTGACCGACTGAACTCCCTGCCCGAAGTCGAGATCGCTCTGGCCCAGCCTCTACCGATGCCGCTACCACTGCCTGATGATTATCAGTCGAGGCAAGGGTATCTCAACGACGCTCCTGACGGGATCGGCGCCATCTCGGCGTGGGCGGAAACCGGCGGCAACGGGAGCGGCTGTTTCGGGACAAAAATCTGTGATTTCGAGTACTCGTGGAATCTGGATCACGAGGACATTATGGCGTCCTACGACGAACTGATCCCGGACGGCTACACTCCCAGCGACCCTTACAGCGACGATAACCACGGTACCGCTGTCCTCGGCGAGTTGGCCAGTTTCAACAACAGTTGGGGCACTATCGGAGCCAGCTTCGGTGCGTACCTCTGGGCCGCTCCCACTCACTATGTCACCCATAACTGGCAGCTTGGCACCGCGCTGTTGCATGTTCTGCCTTTGGTATACTGGCAGCCGGGAGCGGTGTTCCTGATCGAGCAACAACTGGCCGGCCCGAACTATGTCGGTCCCCCGTCGCAGGATGGATTGGTGCCGGTCGAGTGGTACGAG
>JAUXBJ010000061.1 GCA_030619425.1 bacterium | reverse complement strand
GTGACAGTACCGCTGGCTGTTACCGGTGTCGGGATGACCACTGGTATCGTCAAGGTAGCCGCGCTGGGTGTTTTGCCTTCATAGGTAACTGAGGCAGCCGTCCCGCCGACCTTGATACCGCCCTGGGCGACTATCGATGGAGTGAGCGTGACACTGAATTGTTCCTCTTCCCAATTCTTAGGTACCGGGACAGGTCCTACCGTCGTCGTGCCGTCCGCGCCGGTGGTAGCCGCGGCGACGTTATGCGTGCAGCTAACGACGGCGCTCGGCAGCGGTTTGCCGTTGTCGTCAAGGACGGTCACGTTGATGATCCACCCCACTCCCAGGGCGGAAGTGTCGGCGGCGGTTCCGGTGATCACAATATCAACGCCCGGATGCGCCTCACCGGTTACCGTTACCGAGGTAGCGCCGGAGTTGCCGTCTTTAGTCGCGGTGCAGGTAACTTCCACTCCCATCTCGACCTGAACGGTCAGACTGTAGGATCCATCACCGCCGCTGGTAGCGCTGCCCAGGCCGGCTGCCTGCGCCGCCGCCGTCACGGTGGCGCCGCCCAGGGGTTGCGCCTGTTTGTCCTTGTCCTCTTTGAAGGAAACGGATCCGCTGATCACCACCTGTTTGGCTCCCCCCTTGGTGAGCGTGTACACATTACCGGTGGTCACTTTCTGCGGAATGCGTCCCTGTTGATTGAGGGGATCGAAGCCTTCCTTGGTGACTTTTTCACCTACCGCATCCCCGGCCTTGCCCTCCATGATGATTTCGTACTTGCCGTCCGCATCGGTGGTCTGTTTATAGATTTTGCCGTTAAGGGTCAGTTCCACCACCGCGCCGGAGGAGCGCCGGACGTTGTCATCCTCATCTTCGTAGACGGTCCCGGCCAGAAGGACGTACTTCTCGTACTCCTTGACGATCTTGAATATCTCATTGTGGTGCGAATCTGACAGGACGTAGTTGGCCACGAATGTCTCTTCATCGAGCCGGCCATAGAAATATGCTCTATCATACAAATCCCGATCTTCGATAATCAGCCAACCGGGATTGGATTTATCCTTCCAACCGGCAAATAACCGGTAGTACTCGCGCCCCCGGGTTTCCATTTCAGTCTTAAACCAGTTGGCTCGGTTGGCCAGCCACTCGGGTTCCAGCGGGACTCGGTCCAGAAGCAGTTCGTGCCAGCGGTAAACCTTGCCGGCATTTGACTTGTGGGCAAAGTAGCCGAGCTTGGTGCCGGGATAAAAAAGGAAGTAGTCATTGTTCCCTTCGTAGACCTCACCCCGCAATCGTGGAAAGATACCGGTAGCGAAATACTGGGTACAGATCTGGCTGCCCTTAGCAGCCTCAAAGGCGGCTTGCTGGTCTTGCCGGTAGCCCTGCTGCGCACATAGGTTACCCCCGCGGAACTGGTCGATTTTCTTGGCAATGCGATCCAGAGCGTTGGCAAAATCACCAGCTACTTCACCATACGCTTTGATCCAGGCACCGAGAATCTGTCCTACCAGAGGAATCTTTTCCATCTTGCCGGCGCTTTCAGTCAGCAGTGTTCCTATAAGGCGCAACCCGTAGGTTGGGTTGTCCTTGGCGTGCTCGGGATCGAACTTTTTGGTGAACTCCCAGATGTTCTCAGCTTCGCCGGCAAACTTGTCGGCCTTATCGAGATATTCGGATGCTGTTTTGAGTTTTTTCGTCAGCCCGGCGTTTTCGAGTTCATTGAACATATTGCGAAGTTGGTCCAGCTTGTCCTGAGCCATCTTGGTCTGATTCTTGTCGAGATTAAAAAGTTTCTGAGCGAGTTCTATCCCTTTTTCCGGGGAATCGCTGAAAACGGCATCATGGTACTCTTTGAATTTCTTCTGGAAATCGTCAAATTTCCCTTTGCCTTCCTGCATGGTTGTGCGAACGGCCTTCCACTGCTCCTCGGTTTGCTGGACAGCTTCGTTGAACTCATCATCCCGCGCCATAGCAAGCGGAGCGACGAGGTACAACAGAAGGCCGGCGGCTAATAGAACATACGGTATTCGTTTCATCTCACATCTCTCCTGGCTGGGTTATTGACGAACATCAAACAGATATCGGACTTGCACACCGATCTTCGATTTATCCAGATCGGCCGGGGATTCAATCTCCGCTCGTGTTGAATGAAAATTAGTGTATCCATCGACAAACCACTGTTGGTTCACCGGGTAGCTGAATCTGATTTTCAACTCGAATATGCTAATCGTACGAATGGGATCGGCATTGTAATAGGCCGACAGTATATAACTCAACTCTGCCCGCCCGGTTATGCCGGGATCAAAGGCGATACCGGCGACGGCATCCAAACCGACACGGGCCGTGTTCCGAGGGTTGCGAGTGACAAAATCGACGTCGACTATATCTTCGTCGAACGCATCCGAGCGCTCGGTGTCGAAGTATGCCTTGGTGCCCAGAATCGGCCCGATCGAAAGTGTTCGCAGCCATGCCCCGAAAGCCTTAGCCCACCCAAAACTGTAGTAGATATCCAGCGTGTGGGCCGGGTGGACATTACTGAAACGCAGAGGGTTGTCCTCGTCAGATGCTTCGGTGTAGTACCGCGCCGCCAGGTTGAACTTCGAATAGCGACCACTGCCGACCGGACGTGAGTTGCGCCGGAACTGCACCTGGGCAAAGTCAAACATCAGAGTATCCTGATGCATCCGATACACGAGATTCCATCGGGTCATTTTCGTTTGTCGGCCGCGCATACTTGACTGATAGATGAACTTGAGATCGGTCATGTCGGCGTCGTCGAGGTTAGGATACTTGTACATCTGTACTTCCGGACCCCATTTAACTGTTCCCGAAGAGCTGCGACGACCGGCATACAGATGAAACTTAAGACGGTTGTTCTCCAGCGGCGAGTCGTCAAGATTCGGCATCTTGAACTGCTGGTAAGAGGCGCCGACCTGTGTTCCACCCTGGCTGAAGTGATAGACAAAACTCGGATTTAGTTCGGTATGATCAAGGACTTCAATGTCGTTTGTTTTCTTTAGATAACGTAATTGCATATTGACGTTGCCGGTACCAAACGACATCAGATCGCGCGCTGTGAACGAGAAGGTATTGTAATCTGCGCCATTGATGTTCGAGTAGCCACGCGAGTCCCGCCTGATCTCAATGTTTCCCCGATGGTTCGCTGTCCTTGCATTGAGCCGAGCGAAGATGCCTGTCTGCGAGTAGTCAGCCACGTCGTTCTCTTTGTCGGAGTACTTGGACAGATCTAGACCGGCTTTGACTGAAGTCACCGGGGATAGCTGGTGGGTCACAGCGGCGCCGAAGTCGGTCAGGCTGATCTCGCGGCGTTCCACCGTTGTCTTGTGACCCAGGCGCCCCAGCACAGTGGTCCTGCTTGACGGCGTGTAGCGGCCGTTAAGATTGAAACTGAAATCGCCGGATGAGGCGCTGATCGATGGATCGGCATGGGGTTTCTTGTATTTTGAGGAGCCGAGAGCAGCCGTGAACTCACCGTGGATCGTCACCGGTTGCCCGGTTGCTGAACCGTACACAGGTTCCATTCGTTCAGTTTGTTCAATCGGTTGGCCGAAGTCGCCGGTAGCTTTGTCCCAGTAGCGCTGTACGAGACCGCGGTACTTCTTGAGGTCGGCTTTCAGTTTGTCGATCTTCGGCCCAAGCTGACCGGTCAGGTCTTTTGCCGATGATTCGGAGTTGAGGTCCGTGTGCAGTTTACTCAACGCCTCGGTAGTTTCGTCGGTATTGACGTTGAAGGCATCCACCATCGGTTCGAGGCGGCCCAGACGATTCTGTGCCTCGCTCTTGCGGGCAGGCAACGGCACGCCGCTGCTCGCGCGACAGTCCTTATCGAGTTGCTTGATCTGTTTCAGAATCGCCAGCGTCAACCCGCGTGAACGATTGACGTGTCGATTGGCGTCGTCATAACGCTCCTGCAGTTGTTGCTCCGAGGCGGCGAACGCACTTAAACATAAACCCAGGAGCAGCAACACTACGACGAACAAGCGCCTCCGGGCGCCTCCGGTTCGGTCATCATCTCTTTTCATGTCGGTCTTGATATCCCTCACTGTGTAACGTGTTGTCGCTTCGATAATCACTCGGATATCGCCACGAAAACCGCCCAGGCAGCGCTTACGGTCGACATCCGAGACATTCCTGCTTTAGAAATATCGCCAGTGTTGCTGATGACTACAAGCTTGAAATACTGCGCCAACCACATGGACCGCAACAATCCGCACAAGAAAAATCTTGCCGTTTGGTGTTATGTCTGTTAACTCATAAGAGATGCGTGCAATGATTCTAGAACAGATCGGACAGCCGCTGCGGATGTCAAACGTGCCCGAACCTGCGGTTGGACCTGCCGACGTGCTGATCACGATTCACACCTGCGGCGTGTGCCGAACCGATCTGCATGTTGTTGATGGCGACCTTACCGAGCCCAAGCTGCCGTTGATTCCGGGACACCAGATTGTCGGCATCGTGGCTGATGTCGGTACTGAAGTTAACTCGTTCAACGTGGGTGACCGGGTGGGCGTGCCGTGGTTGGGCGGGAGTTGTCAACACTGCGACTACTGCCTGAACGAGCAGGAGAATCTGTGCGATGAATCGCGCTACACCGGCTACCAAGTGGACGGCGGCTTTGCCGAAAGATGTGTCGCCGATCAGCGTTTCTGCTTCCCGATTCCGGCGGGATACCCGGACTTGCAGGCGGCTCCGCTGTTGTGTGCGGGCCTCATTGGATACCGCTCACTGCGGATGGCCGGTGACGCACACCGAATCGGCTTCTACGGTTTCGGAGCGGCGGCCCATATTCTTATTCAGGTGGCGCGCTACCAGGGACGCGAAGTGTATGCGTTCACTCGTAAAGGGGATACCGAGGGCCAGTCTTTTGCTCAGGAACTGGGTGCGGTCTGGGTCGGTGATTCCGATCAAGAACCACCGACACCACTCGATGCCGTGATCATATTCGCGCCGGTCGGTGAACTCGTACCGGCATCGCTGCGTGCTGTTCGTAAGGGAGGTATCGTGGTCTGCGCCGGGATTCACATGAGTGACATACCGTCGTTTCCCTATTCCATTCTCTGGGGGGAGCGTCAGATTCGGTCGGTAGCTAATCTCACACGACGCGATGGCGAAGAGTTCCTGGCGTTGGCGCCAAAGGTACCGGTTCGCACCGAAGTGCATCCTTATCCACTTGAGAAAGCGAACGAGGCGCTGGACGATTTGCGTCATGGTCGTTTCAACGGCGCTGCCGTGATTGTGGTGGAGTCGTCCGACTCGGTACGCTGAGTGCGATTATCTGTCGCGCACAGTGATTGCTTCCCTGGACGTGAATGACATCCCGATTGCAGACGTAAGGTGATTGACAAATCGGCTGTCTTCATTATTATGACAGAGTGATGCGCGTATGGTGGGCCAAAACAGAAAGTGTCCATAAGGAGAGGCAATGACTGTCCAACTGCCTCATAGCCGCAATCGGTTGGAATGGTATCGATTCGATCAAGTCGCCTCCGGCGGATGGGAATTGATGCTGCCGGACTTCTATGCGCGGCTGTTTGCTCAACAGGAGCCGGCGGTGATGGAGAAATCCGACGGGGACTTTCACCGTGCGCCCGATCATGCCGGGCAGAGGGTCTGTTTCGATGATCTTACGACAGATGATATCGCTGTGGTGGAACGATTCGTAAGTGACTTCAGACGGTTCGTCGTCCTCGGTCTGTCCAGCCGTATGAGACCGTACTTCACCGATGAGCTCGATCTGAGCCTCGCCCTTGACTACAATGCCGAGTCTCCGGTTGACTTGGCGCAATACCAGCGTACGCCGATCGGACAATTGGAGTACCGGGCGAAATACGAGGAATCCGAGCGGGCGGTGACCGTACTCGCCAGACACATGGTGGCTTTGCTGGATCGCATCGGTCAGTCGTTTGCGCTCGGAGAGGTCACGCTTTCTTACATCCCGCCGGGGATGGGCAAGCAGTTTGACTTGCCGAGAGAGTTGGTCCGGGTGGTGAGAGATGTTCTGATATCGAGGGCAACCAATAACCCGCCGCCGACAGTTGTACGCCCCACCCTGATGGTTAACAAGCCGGACCTGAAGGGGCTGGCGTTGGCGGACAAGATCGCCGCCTGGCGGAGCCTTGAGGAGTCGGGCGCGATCACACTGTCGGATTCTGTGATTGACCGGACGGTAGTGGTGATCGACGACCTCTATCAATCGGGCGCTACCTTATGGTCGTACGCCGGGTATCTCAAATCCCTGGGGGCGACGACGGTGATCGGTATGGTCTGTGTTAAGTCCTGGCGAGATACGGATAACCTATGAACCACGAGACTATTATCCTGCAGTTGATGCGGACCGAGGGGGTGGGAGCGCGGACGTTGGCGCGCCTGCTGGGTGTTTTGTCATCGGAACAACTCGCATTGGAGGATTTGTTCAGCGCTGACTCGGCCGAGTTGTTCCAGAACTGCAAACTTCCCGGCGATTTCGCCGCCCGCGTCGGGACGGATTTCGAGGAGGCTGAGCAATTGCGCCAGGAGCTTGAGGGGCAGAGTATTAGGATGTTGGTGCTGGGTCGTGCGGGTTATCCATCCCGTCTGATCGACATGCTGGGGGAGGCATCGCCGCCGGTGTTGTTCGTGCATGGAGACGTAAATCTGCTGAGTCAACCGGCGGTGGCGATTTGCGGATCACGCCGGGTTTCTCAACAGGGTAGTAACACCACAAGCGATCTTGCCGCTCAACTGGTCCAGCAGGGGATAAACATTGTAAGCGGGTATGCGCCCGGAGTCGACCAGACGGCTCACGGTTCGGCCATCGAAGCCGGTGGTGTTACCACGTTGGTGCTGCCGACCGGCGTTATGCGTTTCAATATGACCGATATTCTGGACGCTGCCGCGACCGATGACAGGCTCCTGGTGATCTCAGAGTTTCATCCCATGTCGCCATGGTCGACGTGGAACGCCATGCAGCGCAACAGCACTGTTGTCGGGTTATCGGACGCGGTGGTTGCTGTGGAACCGGCTATGTCGGGAGGAACCTTCGATGCCGCCAGGACCGCATTGAAGTTCGGATGTCCGCTTTTCCTGGCGCTGTCCGGTGAGTTTGATGATTCCAACGATGCCTGCCGATACTTTCTGCGGCGCGGCGCCGTGGCGCTTTCATGGGAGGGGGACAACAGGCCGAGCTTGAATCAACTCATCGAAAGTATCCGCCGGCGGCACGAATCCGGCGGCCCATCGGGTAGACTTCTTTGATCGCCACAGGCAAGCCTGTTCTTCGCGCTACGCGCGCTATGCCACTCACGGCACACTCCAGTCTTCGTAGGGCAGGATCCCTGCGATCCTGCCATCTGCATTTCGTCAGGTTCCAAGGAACCTGACCTACAGAACTGCCGAAACATCACCCTGAGCATCTCCCCCAACGTCACCCTGAGCGGAGTCGAAGGGTGGCGTACCTCGTGAGCCGAAGCTGGATTCCGGGTCAAGCCCGGAATGACAGAGCATTGTGCGCGAATCTGTAGATTCGTCCGCCACAAGGTTGCAGACCGACGGTTCAAACTTGCGAACTATGCCTCCGTGTCCGGTTATAATAGCCAATGCCGTTTACCATCTCTCATTCGGCGATTGTTCTGCCGTTGAAACAGTTCAAGCCGCGTTGGTTTTCACTGACCGGCCTCATGGCTGGCGCGATGTCGCCGGACCTGCTCTACTTTCTGATGATGCAGACCAGCTACCGTGGCG
>JAUXBJ010000379.1 GCA_030619425.1 bacterium | reverse complement strand
GCCCGGACGTTCGTCCGGGTTTCTCACACGGCGTATGGTCGGCATGAGACCCGGACAGATGTCCGGGCCACCCAGCCGGATGGTTCCATTCATGTGCGCGGTGTACGTCCTCGTGCGCCGCGGTGATCTTGAAGCGTTGCTTCACCGAACGAATGAGATTGCCGCGCTTCCTACGACACGAGTGTCTTCGGTCGCTCGCAATGACGAGTCTGGCAGGACAGGCCTCCTGACCTACTTCCGCTGGCGGTCGAAGAGTAGGTGCCTTTGGAAACCCGGGGTGCTCCGCCGTTTACGGTGAAACAGCGAGACCCTCTATAAATGGTGGGCAGCCCGAAGATCATGGTCGGCTACCCTGCGTAGTTCAGGAAGAACACGAAGAGCCTGATGAACAACCAAAAGCACTTTTCTACGATTCCTAACTGGTGCACGATCACCGCCAGGACCGCTACCGGCGTGATGTATCGCAGGAGAAACCTGAGTCCCTTGTACAGAGGACCACGTGAACCGAATTCGTCGGCGCGGTCCTTGTCTTTCATCACCCAGGCGATAAACAGGCAGGTGAACAAACCGCCGATCGGCAGCATGTAGTTGGTGGAGAAGTCGTCAAAGAAATCGAAGAACCCTTTTCCTGAGAACGGAACAGACCAGGCGCTCACCGCCGAGAAAATCCCTAATACATAGATGCCTGCACCCAAAACAAGGGTGGCGGCAATACGGCTCCAGCCTCTGCGGTCCACAAAGTAGGAGACGACCACCTCAAGCAAACTGATTCCGGACGTTACCGCGGCGAAGGTCAACAGTACAAAGAACGGCACCGATATCCACGGCCCGATGTCCTTGAACAACACCGGCAGCGTTTTGAAGATCAAACCCACGCTTTGCCCCGGTTCCATCCCAAAATGGAACACCATCGAAAAGATAGCTATCCCGGCCACGAGCGCGACCACGGTATCGAGAAAGGAAATAGTTATGGCGTCACGCACGAGGTTGGAGCCGCGCTTCATGTAGCTGCCATAGGTGATCATGGCGCCCATCCCCAGTGACAAGGTGAAGAAGGCGTGCCCCAGCGCCGACAGGACACCCTCGGCGCCGAGCTTGGAGAAGTCAGGCTTGAACAAAAAGGCCAGCGCCTTGCTGCCGCCCTCGGTGGAGAACAGGCCGTAGCAAGCCAGGCCGAGCAGGATTGCAAACAGCGCCGGCATCAGAATCTTGCTCCAGCGTTCGATGCCCCGCTTGATACCGCCGATTACTATACCGATGCATATCGCCATAAAGATCGTGTGGTAAAAAATCGATTGTCCCGGAGAAGTGACCAGTTCGCCAAACTCAGACTGGATGGCCTCGGCCGTACCCTGGAAGCCGGCGATAGCCTTAAAGATATAGGCGAGCGCCCAACCGGCTACAACGCTATAGTAGGACAGGATGACAAAACCGGAGGCCACTCCAAGCCAGCCCACCAGTTGCCACGGGCTGCCCTCGCGATGCAGTTTTTGAAATGCGCCCACCGGGTTCTGCTGTGTGCGGCGACCGATGATCAACTCGGCCAACATCAGCGGCAGACCGACCACCAGTACGCACACCAGGTATACCAGGACGAAAGCGCCTCCGCCGTAGTCGCCGGTGATATAGGGAAACTTCCAAATATTGCCCAGGCCAATAGCCGATCCGGTGGCGGCCAGGATGAACCCTATAGAGGTAGCCCAGTTGCCGCGTCCCATTGTATTAGTGGTGGTGGTCTGCAAATCTCGCGCGTCGGACATAGGTGCGTCACTTCCATTCGATGGGTGAACCGAAAATCGGCGACTCCGGGCGGCCGTGCGCCACACCGTTGCCGGATTCGTCGGGATAGCCGTGAACCAACACGCTATCCCCTCGTTTTCAAGGGACCAAGGAAGAAGAGAGGCGGCTGCCTGTCAACATTTAACGCCCCCAGACTTGCTTTTTTGTTGACCATTGCCGAAAGGAGCGCTACGATAGCTCCTAATTGACAGTATGGATTATCATGCCGGATAGCACATCTGATAGGAGAAGCATATCATGAAGAAGGCAGCGATTGTTGTAGCAACAGTATTATTGGCAGGGGTGGCATACGGAGATGGACTAGACGCCTATGGATCGGCGTTCGGAACATTGAGCAAAGCACAAGTCATTGGACAGGGAGCCGGTGACATCGGACTAGCGGTTGGCGCGGCCGATTGGAATTCTTTTGTGGGTTTCTTCGCCTACGGGATGTCTGAATCGACGGAGGGACGCATTAAACTGGGGATTGCCGACGAAAGGGGCTTTGACGCCACGGTGACTTTCGGGCTTGATTTTCACTATCAGATGTTGGACTTCAATTCGGCTGTCCAGCAGGATCCGCTCGATCTGTCGCTGGGTGGATTCCTGGAGTATGTCGATTTTGACGGATTTTCTGTTTTTCAGATTGGCGCCGACCTGCTCGGTTCCATCCCCTTCGATCTCTCAAATGCCACCACCCTGACACCGTACGGACGGTTCAATGTCAGGCTGGAGCGATACAAGGTCAATGTGCTGGGTTTCTCCGATTCCGAATCTGAACTGAAGTTTGGACTTAGTCTCGGAACCTGCTGGGATATGAGCGAGAACTTCGGGCTTTACGGTGAATTTCAGTTCGACGGTAATGATGGTCTGTTTGCGGGCGTCAGATACCGAGTGCGGTAAGGAGATCGGCGAGCTTGCTGATATCTCTTTCAGTCCACCATGAGCTATCTTGACGCCGTTATTCTCGGGCTCCTGCAGGGGCTAACCGAGTTTCTACCGGTGTCGTCATCGGGCCACCTGGTTCTGGCGCAATCTCTCCTGGGGGTCAAGCAGCCGGGCATTGCGTTTGAAGTGCTGGTCCACTTAGGTTCCCTGCTGGCGGTACTCATCTTTTTCCGCAGGCGGCTGGTGCGGATGCTGCAATCCATATTCGACAAACGACTGAGCCGGGAACGGTCTACTATCGGCTACCTGGCCCTTGGCACTCTCCCGGCGGCAGTTCTGGGGATCCTGTTAGAGGATTTTTTCGCGGCGGCGTTT
>JAUXBJ010000352.1 GCA_030619425.1 bacterium | reverse complement strand
GCCGAACGGTCGCATATTCCTGAAACCGGAAATCACGAAGCAGATTGACGTTACTGTTCCGGTCCCCCGGGTTGATCTCGATAAATGCACCTTCTGTGGTGAGTGTTCCGCCGCATGCGAATATCACGCCATCGCCGTTCTGGGGAAAACAGTGGAGGTCTTTGCTTCGCTTTGCCACGGCTGTGGGGGATGCAGTGATATTTGTCCGGAGGATGCCATCGAAGAGATCCCCAGAACCATCGGACATATCAGTCGCGGAGTTGGTATGGGAGTCGAGTTCCTTGAAGGACGTCTGAATGTTGGAGAAGCGCTGTCACCTCCCATCACAAAGGCACTGAAGAAGCTCGCCATAATGTCGGATGTCGCCATCATTGACGCCCCCCCTGGTACTTCCTGTCCAGTCATTGAGGCAATCAGCGGCACCGACTTCGTGATCCTGATAACCGAACCAACGCCGTTTGGACTGAACGATCTTAAGTTAGCCGTAGGAATGGTGCGCGAGATCGGTCTGCCGTACGGCGTTGTGATGAATCGCTCGGATATCGGCGATGAGAAGACCGATGAGTATTGTCATCAGGAAAAAATTGATATCCTGAAGAAGATCCCGTTTAGTCGCCGGCTTGCTGAAGCATACTCGCGGGGTGAGATGATGTTCGGCGTCGATTCCGAGTATGAGAAAAGTCTCCGCGAGTTGTATGAAAACATCGCAGGCAGGATCAACCATGACTGAATTAGTCATAGTCAGCGGTAAGGGTGGTACCGGCAAGACCAGCCTGGTTGGATCGCTCGCGGCTTTGTCACGGGACAAAGTGCTGGTTGATTGTGATGTCGACGCCGCTGATCTTCATCTGATCCTGCAAAACAAAATACTGAAGACTTCTGAATTCACCGGCGGCAAGCAGGCGTTTATCGTTGAGGCAGGCTGCACGAATTGCGGCCTCTGCCCCGAGTACTGCCGATTTGATGCGATCAAATATGAGGAGTTGACAACCGGCGCCGAAAAAGAGCGCTATTGGATAGACAAGCATGCCTGTGACGGATGCGGGGTCTGCGTGCGTCATTGCCCGGAGAACGCAATCGCTTTCAAGGAGGTAATCAGCGGTGAATGGTACCTCTCTGATACTCCGTATGGACCTTTAGTGCACGCGCGCTTGGGTTTTGCACAAGCCAATTCAGGCAAGCTGGTCTCTCTGTTGCGTCAGCAGGCAAGGTTATTGGCAGACAAGAGAGGGCTGGATCTGATAATCGTTGACGGTCCGCCTGGAATCGGCTGCCCCGTGATCGCGTCGATCACCGGGGCCGGGTACATTCTGATTGTCACGGAACCATCCATGTCGGCCATGCACGATATGGAACGACTATTGCAGTTAACCAAGCATTTCAGAATTCCTACGGGAATATGTATTAACAAGTCAGATATCAACCCTGTTTTGACATCTCAAATCGAGGAGTTTGCAAAGAACGAGAAAGTGAGGATCCTGGGGCGAATCCCCTACGACCCATCCGTGACAGCGGCACAATTGGAAGGCGCCACTGTTGTCGAGTACGACGTCAATGGAGCGTCCGAAAGCGTCAAGCTCTTGTGGTCGAATCTTACTGAGGAGCTTAAAGAGTAGAGCAATGATCCGAAGCCAGAGTGGCAGAAAAACACGAACAAATAGAAATGAATATGGAGTCTGAACCATGAAAATCGCCATTCCGACAATAGATGGAAAACTGTGTCCACATTTCGGTCGCTGTCAGCAGTTTGCAGTCCTTGATATCGATCCTGAAACGAAGTCTATTAATGCGTCTGAGATGTTAACCCCACCCGCACACGAACCGGGTGTGCTTCCCGCATGGCTGAGCCGGATGGGATGCAGTGTCATCATTGCCGGCGGTATGGGAGGGCGAGCCGCCGACATATTCGAGCAAAACGGCATCAAAGTTGTCATGGGTGCACAGAATGAAAAACCTGAGGAGATTGTGACAGCTTATTTGAATAATGGGCTTGAAACCGAGGCCAACCCGTGTGACGATCCTGCTTTTCACGACGACGAATAGTGCGGGCATTAGCAGTGTCAGTCAGATGTACTGAGCAGCAGGGTTTGTAGAAAAAGCCGTGTAAGGACTGTAGAGTCGGGCGGCACCAACGAGGCCCTTGCGAGAGTATCAATGGTCTTCGAAAAAACAGTTGACTTATTCTATTCTTCTGTTATAATCTCTTTTGAGAGAATGAGTTACGTATTCTGTCGGAATGGTCTTTGCCAGTCGCCCTCAGGTTCGGGTCATTGTGGCGGCGGATACGTTTCTTCGAATGTCTGAATGAATAGTACGCCGGACGTGTCATGTTCGGTTCTGGTTGGTCCGATCTACTGAGGTCTTGTCAAGTAAAGATTCTGTAGCTATGCTGAAAGCAACCGATTACACGTTTAGTGACGACAACGTGGCTGGATTGAACTGAGTAACGTGAGCGAGAACGCGATGACTACATGCCGTGAAGTTACGGTGAGGAACAAGAGATTATGATTAAGAGATCAGTGCTGACAACAATGCTACTGCTGCTGCTGTCGTCGATGGCGGCTGGTTCCGATTTCAACGGCGAGACTTACCTGAAACTTGCCATTCATGATCGAAGCGAACTAGGGAAACTGAGTCGAGTAGTGTCGATCGACAATGTCCGGGGCGAGGTCGTTTATGCCTATACGCACGAGGACAGTCTCGATGTTCTTACGACAATGGGTTACACGTATGAAATCCTGCCACATCCTTCGACTCTGATAGATCCCGTAATGTCGGCGGACAAGGCCGTCGTCAAGGATTGGGATGTCTATCCAACGTATGATGCCTACATCAGCATGATGTACCAGTTCGAAAGCGACTACCCGACGATATGCCGCATCGAGAACATCGGCAGCTCGGTCGAGGGGCGGGATCTGTTGTTTGCTGTTATCTCCGACAACGTCTCGGTCGAGGAAGACGAACCGGAGGTGATGCACACCGGCACCATGCACGGTGATGAGACGGTTTGCTATGTGCTGTTGATTCGGCTGATCGACTCTCTGCTCACCTCATACGGTACTGATCCGCATATCACGAGTTTGGTCAACGATATGGAGATCTGGATTAATCCCCTGGCCAACCCGGACGGCACCTACAACGGCGGCAACCACACCGTTTACGGCGCCACGCGCTACAACGCCAACGGCTACGATCTCAACCGCAACTTCCCCGACCCCGAGGACGGCCCAAATCCAGGTGGTACCTGGCAGCCGGAGACAATCGCCATGATGAACCTGGCTGAAGCGCACAGCTTCGTTATCTCTGCCAATCATCACAGCGGCGCCGAAGTAGTCAACTACCCGTGGGATACCTGGGTACAGCGTCATGCCGACGATGCCTGGTGGCAGGACATCAGCCACGCCTATGCCGACTCCGTTCATGAGTACAG
>JAUXBJ010000311.1 GCA_030619425.1 bacterium | reverse complement strand
GTTCATCTGGGGATTGTTCACCAGGCGCGTGAACAAGATAGGCGCCATATCGTCGTCCGTAGTCGGTCTGACAGTGTGTCTCGTCTTGTACGCACAGGGTACACCCTCGCCACAAGCGGGAACAATCGGCATGATCGCATCGCTGGTGCTCAACCCGATTGTCAGCTACATGACACCAGCCCCATGAACTCTGAATTTCACGAATCACCAATTCTTGTAGGGTAGGTTTGTCTTCAAACCTGCCGATAATGGCGGGTCCGAAGATGTACAGTATCATGACATAGTATACATGTTCTTTCAGGACATGGTATACAGAGTTGTTATCTTGGTTCTTTGGAATAGGAGCCAAGAGATGCCTTTTAGTACAATGAAGAAGCATGATGTAAGAATCAGTTTTGTGATCCGGGCGAATATGCCCGATGCGAACATGAGCGCCCTCTGTCGCGAGTATGGGATCAATCGTGGGACCGGCTACAAATGGCTTGAGCGTTATCGGCAGGCAGGTAGTCTTCAGGCTCTCCGAGAGCAGTCACGGCGGCCTCACCACAGTCCGGGGAAGATCTCATCGGTGATAGAAGAGCAGTTGGTGGCCTTGCGCCAGGAGTATGACTGGGGAGCTCGGAAGATTCTGGTTCTTTTATCCAGGTCTGGGGTGTCTTGTTTGCCATCGGAAAGTACCGTCAACCGGGTGTTCAAACGACATGGTTTGGTGCAACCATCAGAGAGTCATCCGCCGGCTATTCGCCGGTTTGAGCGTTCGCACTGTAATGAGTTATGGCAGATGGATTTTAAGGGTGAATACCATATGGGAGCGGGCTGGTGTTATCCCCTTTCGATACTGGATGATCACAGTCGTTTCCTTATCGGCCTGCATGCCTTGCCCAATCAGCGCACCGCCGGTGTGTATCAGTCTTTGGTTCAGACGTTTGAGCGCTACGGCGTGCCGCAGGCGATGCTCATGGACCACGGCATACCGTGGTGGTCAACCAGCAACGAACAGGGCTTGACACGGTTGGCGGTAGGTTTGATCAATCAGGGCATTCGGCTCCTGTTCAGCCGCGTCAGACACCCTCAGACACAAGGTAAAGTGGAGCGATTTCATCGGACACTCAACAAGAAGATACGTCGTTATGCCCTGCCGGAGAATATAAGTGGCTTTCAGAAGCGCATGGACGACTTCGCCCAGGAGTACAACCAGGTGCGGCCGCATGAGGCTTTAGCGATGGTAACCCCTACCGAGCGTTATCAACCCAGCTCCAAAGTGTATCAGCCGAACCCGCCCGAATGGCAATACCCGACAGGAGCCACCGTGGTGAAACTCAACCACCGGGGCTACGCCAACCACCGCGGCCAACGCTACTTCGTGAGCGAGGCGCTGGCTGGACAGCAGGTCCGAATAGAACGATTCGATGGTAAGCTTGTTGTTCGATATCGACATATGTACGTACGAGAAATAAACGAGAAAACTCGCCGAACAGTAACACTACTGCAACCGGCGGACAAATCAAAAGTGTATACTATGTCCTGACACAAACTGTACACTATCTCTTGACACCGTACATCTTCGGACCCGCCTTTGTTGGCAGGTCTGCGGACAGACCTACCCTACTATCCGCTGATGCAGGCCTCGTAATCACCACCGATCCTGTTAAGTGAATATGAAAATACACAAAACGAACCCATTTCACCGCCGATTCTGTTAGGCAAAAACGAAAGGACCTAAAACGAACCCATTTTCACACAGTGCGTCCGGCCAGTGTCATCAATGCCTACTTGAAAGGTGATTCCATAGTCCCCGTAGGTCAGGACCCCTTGGTGGTCCTGACTCTTGTAAGGAGCGCTCGGGGCTCCTGACCTACTGTAAGACTGTGATTATGGGACAGCCTCAGGACGTCTCCCGGCCACAAGTCGCCCGGCATATGGTAGCGATACAAAAAAGCCCACCTCGTTCGAGGTGGGCTATAATGGTATCACAGTCTACTTGAAAGGTGATTCCATAGTATCGCGCGAAGCGGTCGTGATGGCCTTCTTTTCCTCCAACTGGGCCTTGAGTTGTTCGATCACCTCAACCGGTGTCGGGTCAACTTCGTTCAGGACGGCCAGGTAATAGGAGGTGAAGTCGGCGATCTGGATCAGACTGAACATCCGCTCCAGCCGCACCGCTCCTTTGGAATGAACCTCCATCACTTCTACATCCAGGTTCTGGATTATGTCTTTGACGATATTCATGCGCTGCCGAATCTGCGGGTGATCGCCGGCGTCGCGCAGTATGATGACCAACAATTTGTCCTTGAATGGCTCTATCGTCTTGGACCAGCCGACCAGTTCGTTATGGTTGAACTCGGCGAAATGGTTGGCGAATGCAAGGTTCTTTCCGTTTTCACAGAGCTGCCCTTTGAACCGTATCGCGACAGCATCCATGAGGGTCGGACCGCTGTAGATGATCGGGATGCGACCGTGGATTTTGAGAGCCAGGTTCTTGGCTGGATTCTGCTCGGACGGTTGATCCTCTATGTAACCGTCGCGAAACTTCTGCAGGCTGGCGACGACTGTCTCGAGTTCCTTGGCGACATCTTTGGCCAGACCGATCTTCTCCAGAAACATGACCAGCGGTATGAAAGAGTATCCCAAAGCCGCCCGTGGTTGCCAACCTTCAGGCAGCTTGGCCATTGGAATCTGATTCAGTTCGCAGATGTCGCCCAGCAACCCGCCGGTGCTGATAGCCACCATCATCGCCTTACGGGTCAGCGCATCCTCGACAGCCGCGATAGTCTCCTCGGTGTTGCCGCTGTAAGACGCTGCAATCACCAGCGTCTCATCATCCACGTATTCGGGCAGGACGTAGTGGCGACACACCTCGAATGGCACCAGCAGCTTGGACGAAAGATAGGTCCGAGTGAGATCGCCACCGATAGCCGAACCGCCCATGCCGACCACAACAATGTTCTTTATGCCGCTAAAGTCGTCGGCGTCGATCTGCCAGCGCTGAGCCAGAGTAAGAGCGTCGGCCATCTGCTCAGGCAGATCAAAAATCCGATTGTACATATTACTCGGATCAGCCTTGCGCACGGTTTCAATGTCGTCAAGAATCGTCAATTTAATGGTCCTTATGCTTGAAGTTTCTTTTTGTGCAACTCTGATCTGAAATTCTCCAGAATCTGCCTGACTGTTGACTCTGAACCGGCGGCCAGCACCGGTGCTACCAAGTGCCGCACCAACCGGGAGTCTATCCGTTTCACGAGTCGACAGAGGTCGAATATCCTGTTTGGATTCATCGATAGCTGATCTACACCCATCCCGATAAACAACGGCAGAGCCAACAAGTCGCCGGCGACTTCGCCGCAGATTGAGACCGGTTTGCCGAACCGTTTGCAGGCCTTCACCGTGGTGTGAATCAGGTTCAGGACGGCCGGGTGATACGGTGAGTAGAGTCCGGCCACCTTGTTGTTCATACGATCCGCGGCCATAGTGTACTGGGTCAGGTCGTTGGTGCCGATCGACATGAAATCGACCCGGGGGGCCAGCGCCTCGGCTGTCATGGCGACGGCCGGAACTTCGACCATTATGCCCAGTTCGATACTTTCGTCAAAGGCGATCTTTTGTCGCCTAAGGGAGAGTTTGACCTGAGAGACCAGTTTGCGCGCTCGTTCCACCTCGGCAAGTTCAGTGACCATCGGCAACATGATTTTGAGGTGGCCAAATTTCGACGCGCGTAGAATAGCTCTGATCTGCGTCTTGAAGATGTTGCTACGATCCAGCATTACTCGGATACCGCGCCAACCGAGAGCC
>JAUXBJ010000117.1 GCA_030619425.1 bacterium | reverse complement strand
CGGCTCCGATGGTATCGTCCGGACATTTCGGGAGACATCCCGGGTAGCTCACGAGATCGGTTTCCCCGTCATGCTCAAGGCAGTGGCCGGCGGCGGCGGCAAAGGGATGCGCATGTGTCGCAACGAGGCGGAACTGGAGCGGGGGTTTCATATTGCGTCGACCGAGGCGGCCAACTCTTTCGGCAACCCCGATCTGTACCTGGAAAGATTGATCCTCGGGCCGCATCATGTTGAAATTCAGATTATCGGCGATACCCACGGCAACTATTACTTCCTCGGCGAACGTGACTGCTCGATTCAGAGGCGTCACCAAAAGCTGATCGAGGAAACCCCCTCTCCCCTGATGACTCCCGAGT
This sequence comes from bacterium, assembly GCA_030619425.1. GTDB lineage: Bacteria > Zixibacteria > MSB-5A5 > GN15 > FEB-12 > JAJRTA01. The sequence continues at coordinate 6,102 of JAUXBJ010000117.1, read as the reverse complement.
TGCGCAAAGAAATGGGTGAGGCAGCGGTGCGAGGCGCCAAGTTGGTGGACTACCGCGGCGTGGGAACGATCGAGTTCCTGGTCGACGACGATCGCAACTTCTATTTCATGGAGATGAACACCCGTATCCAGGTCGAGCACCCGGTAACCGAAGAGGCTTACGAGATCGACCTGGTGGTAGACCAGATACGAGTGGCTATGGGTGAGAAGGTTACTTATCGACCGGAAGAGTTGATCCCGAAATGGGCTGTCATCGAGTGCCGCATCAACGCCGAGGATGTCGAGAAGGGTTTCCGACCGACACCGGGGAAAATCGTCGGGTTGCACATTCCGGGTGGTCCCGGGGTTCGGGTCGATCGGGCGGTCTATACCACCTACACCATTCCGCCGTTTTACGATTCGATGATCGCCAAGCTGGTCTGTAAGGGTCGTGACCGTAAGCAGGCGCTGCTTCGCATGAAGAACGCCCTTCGAGAGTTCATTGTCGATGGCATCCCGACTACTATTCCGTTTCACCAGCGCGTGATTGAACACCCGGATTTCGCCGGCGGGAACTACAACCTCGACTTTGTAGACAAGATCATGCTTGCCGATAAGCAGCCACCGACCACAACACTAACGCTCCAGCGACCGGCCGAGGCCACGGAAATGGTCGAAACCGAACCTGAGACCGAACCGATAACATCCGGCATCGAAGACAAGAGCTAAGACGGAGGATAGCGTGAACATCCCGACCGAACTGAAATACACCAAAGAACACGAGTGGATCAAATTGGACGGAACCACGGCCACAGTCGGTATCACCGATTGGGCTCAGGGCGAATTAGGGGATATCGTTTTTGTCGAATTGCCCGAGGTTGGCGACAAGGTCGAAAGAACGAAACCGTTCGGCACTATTGAGGCGGTCAAGGCAGTGTCGGACCTGTTTGCGCCTCTCAGTGGCGAGGTGGTCGAGATCAACGCCGCATTGGAAGACGATCCGATGGTTGTCAACCGCGACGCATACGGTGACGGCTGGATGGTCAGGGTCGAATGCTCCGACTTAGCCGAGTTGGACCAACTGTTGGACAGCGCGGGGTACGAAAGCATTATCAACGGTTGAGTCGAATCACTTCGGCGCCACTGATCGCATAGGAGCCTGCCGACCACAATATGCCATACGTACCGAATAGTAATGATGATCGCCGGGCAATGTTAAGTCGGATCGGCGTCAGTCGCATCGACGATCTGCTGAGTGATATCCCCACGCCGCTGCGACTGAACCGACCACTGGATATTACGGCCACATCAGAATTGGAACTGCTTGCCCAGATGGGTGAACTGGCCGAGAGCAACTCGACCGGGCTGGCCTGTTTTGCGGGAGGTGGCGTCTACGATCATTTCATCCCGGCTGCTGTCGCGGCGGTGGTCAATCGCCCCGAATTCGTCACAGCTTATACACCCTATCAGCCGGAAGTGTCTCAGGGCACCCTCCAGGTAATTTACGAGTTTCAGTCGCACATCTGCCGGCTGACCGGGATGGATGTGGCTAACGCCTCGATGTACGACGGCGCCAGCGCCATGGCCGAGGCGGCTGTGATGGCGTGCAAAGTGACGCGACGAAACCGCGTGCTGGTGTCTGAGACGGTCAATCCGCTCTACCGTCAGGTGCTAAAGACCTATCTGTCGGGAAGAGATACCCGCGTGGTTACGGCGCCAATGAAGGCCGGCGTCACCGATGAACAGTCTCTGTCGGAAATGGTCGATGACCAGACGGCCTGTGTCATCGCAGCTCAGCCGAATTTCTTCGGACGGCTCGAGGATATCGAAGGCGCCGCAAAAATCGTGCACACTGTCGGCGGTAAGTTAGTGATGGTGATTGACCCGATCGTCCAGGCGATCTTGAAAACACCCGCTGCCTGCGGGGCGGATATTGTTGTCGGTGAGGGTCAGCCGCTGGGCACACCGGTTTCATTCGGAGGTCCCTTGCTCGGGTTCTTTGCTGCCCGCAAGCAACTCATCAGGTCCCTGCCGGGTCGGGTGGTCGCCCGTACCAAGGATGTCGAGGGCCGCGATGGGTTCGTTCTCACGCTGCAGACGCGAGAGCAGCATATCCGTCGTGAAAAAGCCACCTCCAACATCTGCACCAATGAGGCACTGTGCGCAACTACGGCCGCAGTGTACATGACCCTGTTAGGTCGAACCGGTTTGAAGCAAGTGGCCCTGCTGTCAGCCGAGAAGGCACAGGAGACGGCTCGACGGTTATGCGAACTCGATGGGTTTGCACCCTATTTCGAGGGACCTTTTGTACGAGAGTTTGCCATCAGGACTCCTCTGCCGGCCAGGGAGATTATCCTGAATTTAGTTACGCAGGATATTCTGCCGGGTATCGACGCCGGACGATGGTACCCCGGCCTTGAGGATTGCCTGATTGTAGCCACGACTGAAAAACGCACGCCTCACGACATTGATTGTCTGATTGAGGCCATGAAGAAGCTCGCCAAAAGTCATGCTATGTCCCGAATGTAAAACTGAACTGGAAGACGGTGCGGTGGCTTGCCCGATCTGTGGTTGGGAACTGACTGAGGAAGAGATGGCCAAGTGGCTTGTTATCGGCACGATTCAGGACCCACCGTTTGCCAATCTGGCCCGTGAGGTGCTTAGATCGCAGGGCATCCCGGCTGTGGTGATTTCCGGATCCGGGTTTTTCGGCAATATCGGATTGTCATTTAATCCGATTTTCGGCGGTGGCAAACCGGGAGCGTTTGAGATCATGGTTCCACGCGACTATGCCGAGGAAGCCCGAGACACCCTGGACATGACCCTTGGTGACAAGTGGCAGCCGGACGAAAACTGAGTGCCCTATTGTCCCAAATGCAAATATGTGTTCCAGAGCGGTATCGGCATTTGCCCGGATTGTGAAGTGCCGCTGGTGGAACATGCACTCGCCGGTCGCGGCGCCGCCATGGTGCCGGACGATAGCTGGGTGGTGGTCGGTGGCGTCATTGATCGTGAGGAAACACAAGTTGCCAAAGGATCGCTGGATTCATCGAACATCCCCTCCATGGTGCTGCCGTCACGGATCGGCTGGTTCAGAAGTGAAGGCACCCCGTCACGACCAACGGCGAATGATGAAGATGACGGCAACTTGATAATGGTGCCGCGAGAGTTCCACGGGGAGGCTGCCGCCATTCTTGATGCCGTCCTGGGGGAGGATTACTTTGATGAGGAAACTATGGAATGATTGACTGCTCTACATACAGGGAGTTTCTATGAGAACCGCAACACTGCTGCTGCTGTCTGTCTTCTTAGTGGCGGGTGCTGTCGTAGCACAGGAGGAGCCGGAACCGGCGACCACATCAACGACGCCGTCGGCCGTATCCTACGCCAGCATCGAGGAGGCCCGGGCGGCCACGGCTGTGCCCTGGTACAATTTCTGGGATGATCCGAAACCCATGGTTGTGAAATTCTACACCGACTGGTGTACGTGGTGCAAGACTATCGACACGGTCGTATTGGTAGATTCTGCCGTGATCGATTTCTTCAACAATGAAATGGCCCTGGTGGTAATTAACGCTGAGGTCGACACCGCGCTGACCAAACAGTATCATGTGTCCGGTTTCCCCACGCTGGTGATGATTGAGGCGGACGGCAACGAAGTGGACCGCCTGGTTGGATACCTTCCCCCCGAACCGTTCCTCAAGACTTTTCGTGATTACGGCAACGGCATCGGGACTTTGGACGACCTGTTGAACCGAGCTACCACCGAAACCGATCGTGAACTGTACAGCAAGATCGCTGAGAAATACAAGTATCGCGGTGGCAGTGACGACGCCAAAATCTGGTATCAGAAGGTTGTTGACGAAGGTGACCCGCTGGACTCGCTGTCCGGGGAAAGCCGACTGGCTCTGGCCGACATGTTCCGTCGCGCCAAAGACTGGGAAGCCGCGTTAGATGCTTACAAGGCTGTCAGCGAAGATTTCGGCGACAGCCCCACCAGTACAAATGCTGAGATATGGACGGCTATCGTGTACAGACGGAGCGGCGACACTACCAAAGCAGTCGCGGGGTTTGAGGCGTTCATTGAAAACCACCCGGATCATGAGAATGTCGAATACTGCCGGAAGCAGATTAAGAAACTGACCGAACTGCCGGAAGAGAAAAAGGACACGGAAGGATAGAGCCGGCTTCTGCGGCGGCTATTGACACCGGAATCTTGATCGATGAAGAAACGCACGCTGATATACGAGAAATCATCACCCGGTCGCAAGGGGTACACCCTTCCCGCGTGTCGTATGAGTGAGGACGAGATCCTCGGTTCCATCCCGGCCGAGTTCCATCGCGAAACCGATGCTGAACTCCCCGAGGTCACCGAGGGCGAGGCGATGCGACACTTCGTAGCTCTGTCGGTCAAGAACCATCACATCGACAAAGGGTTTTACCCGCTGGGATCGTGCACCATGAAGTACAATCCCAAGTTGAACGATGTTGCCGCCGCTATGCCCGGGTTTGCGAGTCATCATCCCATGGCGCCGTGCAGTACGGCGCCGGGGAATCTGCAGTTAATGTGGGAACTGTCCGCGCTCCTGGCTGAGATATCCGGACTGCCATCGGTCTCGCTGCAGCCTGTGGCCGGTGCGCAAGGCGAGTTTGCCGGGCTGCTGGTGATGCGTGCTTGTCATCTGAAACGAGGCGAGAAACGCGACCGCATTATCATCCCCGATTCCGCTCATGGCACCAACCCGGCCTCGGTAACCTCGATCGGGTTCACCAGCGTACAGATTGAATCCAACGAACATGGCGTCGTCGCGCCCGAGGCGGTGGCGGCGGTCATGGATGAGAACGTCGCCGGTATGATGCTCACCAACCCCAACACGCTCGGCATCTTTGAGACGCACGTCAAAGAGATTGCTGAGATCGTCCACGCCAGGGGTGGCTTGATGTATATGGACGGCGCCAATCTCAACGCCAACATGGGTATCTTCCGACCCGGCGACGTCGGCTTTGACATCATGCATTTCAACTTGCACAAAACTTTTTCCACACCGCACGGTGGTGGTGGTCCGGGGGGCGGAGCGCTTGGCGTCACCGCTGAGTTGGATCGCTTTCAACCTTTACCGGTGCTGGAGAAGGACAGCGAGGGCAAACTGTTTTTCAATTATGACCGTCCGGATTCAATCGGTCGGCTGCATTCGTTCTACGGTAACTTTGCGAACATGGTGCGCGCTCATGCCTACATTCGCACCCTCGGCGGTGAGGGGCTCCGTCGCGCCAGTGAAATCGCTGTGCTCAACGCCAACTATCTCAAGACACTTATTCGCGAGGACTATGAAGTCCCTTACGATGGTCCCTGCATGCATGAGTTCGTAGCGTCAGGTAGTCGCCAGAAAAAACTGGGCGTGAGAACCCTCGACATTTCCAAGCGCCTTCTTGACTTCGGCGTACATTCGCCGACCAACTACTTCCCGCTGATAGTGCCCGAGGCTCTGATGATCGAGCCGACCGAAACCGAGAGCAAAGAGACGCTCGACGATTTCGCAGAAATCATGAAACAGATCGCCCGCGAGGCTCAGGAAAACCCTGAGCTTGTCACCTCCGCCCCTCACACCACACCGGTTCGCCGCCTCGACGAAGTCACCGCCGCCCGCACCCTGGATGTGTGCTACAAAGGGGACGAGTAGGGCGATGCCTGTCCTCAGACCTGCCATCTTTCCGTGAGCGGTAGACGTCCCGAGGCTGTCTCAAAAGTCGCTTTTTCTATCGCGTAGCGGCGGGCCTTGTGTCCGCCGGAATCGAGGTGGGAGACAAGCCCCCACCCTACGCGGTGTTAGAATCTGAGCACATAAACAGTGGTGAGGACGATGCATTCACAACCGAGTTATGAGACAGCCTCTTCTCATCTACCCCTTGATTACCCTGGATACGTGCTTCAAACGGGCAGACCGGGAGAGGCTGTCCCACAAATCCGTTCCGCAGGGTCCTGATCCGCCCAGGCGGATTGTGACCCTGCGATCTTTTCTAAACGGTTGCGGAGAGCACGCATAAGAAACCGGCGGTTCACACGCCCTCCTTCGGAGGTCGTAGGAACCACTGGAACAGGCACTTGCAGGGCAGACCGGGAGGT
>JAUXBJ010000148.1 GCA_030619425.1 bacterium | reverse complement strand
TATATGACGATGAACCGTTTGGCCACGGCGAAAGCGTCGGCTATCTGATGGGTCACCACGATGGACGAGATAGGTCGCTCCCGGTGCAGCTTGTTGATGAGATTAATGACGTTCAGCGTAGCGTAAGGGTCCAGCCCGGTGGTCGGTTCATCGTAGAGCATGATCTTCGGATCCGTCGACAACAGAGCGCGACCGATAGCCACCCGGCGACGCATCCCGCCGGAGAGTTGGTCGGGAAGTTTGTCGATAACTTCATCGGCCTCAAGACCCACAAAACCGAGCATGGTTCGAGCCCGACGTTCGATCTCATCCCACTTCAGTTTAGTATGTTCGATCAGATAGTAGCCAACGTTTTCTCCCACGGTGAGGGAATCAAACAACGCCCCATCCTGAAATACCATGCCGATTTTCTTGCGGATTTCCCGCAACTCTTTCTGTCGCAGGCGGCAAACGTCCTTGTGATCGACCAGAATCTCCCCCTCTCGCGGGCGATCAAGACCGAGGATTAAGCGCAAAATCGTGGACTTGCCGGACCCGGACGGTCCCATAATGACCACGGCCTCGGAATCATTAACCAGGAACGACACATCACGCAGCACCGGCTGGGTGTCGTAAGCAAAATGAACATGCCGCAGTTCGATCATAGATAACCCTTAATCCAACTGAAAACGACGCGCGTAATGAAGAAGTTGACGATCAAAATGGTAATCGAGGCCATCACAACCGACTGCGTCGTGGCCTGGCCGACCCCTTTGGTTCCGCCTTTGGAGGCAAAGCCTTTGTAGCAGGCAATGAAGGCGATGATAAATGAGAAAACCACCGGTTTCATAAGACCGATAAAAAGATTGCCGAAAATGAGCCGGTCTCGGACGGCCGACCAGTACATGGTGGAGGTCACGTGGGCGACGAAGACCGCTATAACCCACGCGCCCAGAAGGGCGATGGCGTCGCAGATAATAGTCAGCATCGGCAACATTATCACCAGAGCAATCGTGCGGGGAACGGCGATTTTCTTGATCGGATCGATACCGAAGGCCACCATGGCGTCGATCTGGTGGGCGGACTTCATGGCGCCGATCTCAGCGGTGATGCCGGCCGCAACGCGCGCGGCAAACATCAAACCGGTCAGCACCGGCCCCAACTCCCGTATGATCGCGATGGACATGATCCGACCGAGATAGTTCTTGGCGCCGAAATCAGCCAACTCCATAGAGAAGGCAAAAGCGAACCCCTGTCCCGCAAAGATACCGGTGAGCACCACCAGATAGAGCGAGCCCACCCCGATCAGGTACATTTGTTCCATGGTTTCGGTTACATACCAGCGCCGCGAGAAAAACGCCCCTACCAGCCGGAGACTGAAGAAGAACAGGTTCTGCGTCTCGTACGCGAAATTCTTGAACCAGTTGTTGACAAGTTGGAGAATGGTCATAGTATCTATACTTTCGGAGGTCAGTCTAGCGGGTGCGGCCAGGCAAGTCAAGGGCAAAACGAACTGTCGCTCTGGAACAAAACTCCTATATTAGTCCCAGTTATGGTGGGACGGTTTTCCGTTATACATTCACGAACGGACACTGTTCGAAGCCGCCTGAAACAGCAGACTGGAAGCTTGATAATGAATTGTCCGACTGAAGAAAAGCGTGGCCACGCCATAGCCCTGTTCTCCGGAGGGCTGGACTCGGCTTTGGCCATACTGTTGATGTTGAAGCAAAACATCAAGGTGACCGCCATCACCTTCATGACACATTTCGGATGCGACTTTGGGGATCGTTCCTCTTGCGGCTCCGCTCCGTATCCAGCCGCCGAGAAGTTCGGTTTCAATGTCAAGCTGATGCACCTGGGTCAGAAGTTCGTCGATATTGTCCGCAACCCGCGCTTCGGTTACGGTAAGAACATGAACCCCTGCACCGACTGTCGGATACTGATGCTCAATGAGGCCCGCGAATTCATGGAGATGTCGGGGGCAGACTTTGTGGTCACCGGCGAGGTGATGGGGCAACGACCGATGTCACAACTGAAAGACAAACTGAACCTCACCATCAAACATTCCAACCTGAAGGGCAAACTACTCCGGCCACTGTCGGCCAAACTGTTACCGCCGACTGATCCGGAGTTGAGCGGAATGGTCGATCGTGACCAGTTGGAGGCAATCAGCGGCCGCAGTCGCAAGAGACAGATGCAACTGGCCGAGGAATTCGGTCTTGATGACTACCCCTCGCCCGCTTCGGGCTGCTTGCTGACCGATGCCGCCTATTCGGGTCGGTTGCGCGACCTGCTGGCGCATTCGGAGCGTATCAACTTTGACGATCTGAACCTCCTGCGGGTGGGGCGACACTTTCGTCTGGACGAGCAGACCAAAATCATTGTCGGAAAGGACGAGAGCGACAACCGCAAGATCGAATCATACCGGCAACCGGAATTCGTTTGCCTGGAAGCAGCCGACGTCGGTTCGCCGATCACCTTGCTGATAGGTGAGGTTTCCGACGATGCCATTGAGAAGGCCGCGATGGTTACCGCTCGCTATTGCGGCGCCCGCAAAGAATCGCAGGTCGAAGTGTTGGTGTCCCAGGGCGACACCGAGCGCAAGATCGTGGTCAGCCCGACCACCATTGAGGAAGCTGGAGGGGAACGCATCGAGTAGCCTCGCGAAGCTCCGGGGACCGCCTTTGCACCGAGACTCACAGCGGTGAACTTCAGACAGCGAATTATTGACAAATGAGTCCTGGCGCGTTTTCTTGACGAAACGGAAGATGCAACACGGTGTACAGTTTGGAGGAACCAACAATGCCACAAGTTAGATTTCTCGGTCATTCCTGCATTACGATCACGGAAGGCGAGCACAAGCTGGTAATAGATCCGTTTCTGACCGACAACCCGCAGGCGACGGTGAAGGCGGACGAGCTCGATGTCAATTACGTGCTGATCACGCACGGCCACAGCGACCATGTCGGCGACGGTATCGCTATCGCCAAACGTACCGGCGCGACCGTGATCGCCAATTTCGAGTTGGCCAATATGTGCGCCAAGGAGGGATGCAACATCCATCCGATGCACATCGGCGGAAGGTTTGACTTCGACTTCGGTAGCGTCAAGTTGACTATCGCTCATCACGGCGGAGGGTATGGCGAGGATGCCTCGCGCTACACCGGCCCGCCGGTCGGATTCCTGGTGACTATCGGCGGCAAGGTTATCTATCACCCGGGAGATACCGGGCTTTTCTATGACATGAAGCTCATCGGTGACTTGCACAAGATCGATCTGGCTTTCCTGCCGATCGGCGACAATTTTACTATGGGTGTCGACGACGCTGTCAAAGCAGCGGAGTTCCTTCAGGCGAAGAAAGTAGTCCCGTTCCACTATGGAACCTGGCCGATTATCGACAGCAAGCCGGAGGATTTCGCCGCTAAAGTCACCGGTTCTGAGGTGGTCATACTAAAGCCGGGCGATACGCTGGAAGTGTAGCAGTTCAGACACCGATCGCCATTTCTGACCTCGCTGCTTAAGCCGGAGGGTTCCTGTTTGTGAGTGACCATGTAGACCCACCTGAATGCTCGTTTGACAAATGGGCCGAGAACTATGACGATAGCATCGCTTCCGACGACGGCTGTTTCGGTCGCTACGATGATGTTCTCGATGCGGTAGTGGAGGCGGCGCGAGTACAACCGGGCATGCGGGTTCTTGACATCGGTGTCGGCACGGCCAACCTGGCCTTGCGGTGTGTCGCGCGTGGCGCTGACGTGATCGGGCTGGATCCTTCGGCGGGAATGCTGGCCAAAGCGCGAGATAAGGTCGACAGAGACGTCAGTCTCCAGTTGATACAGTCGGCTCAGCCGTTCTTGTCGACAGGATACCCCGACGATACCTTCGACGCCGTGGTCAGCACTTATGCATTCCATCATATGGGGCACGAAACGAAACCGGATGCAGTGCGAGAAATGGCGCGTGTTCTCAAACCCGGGGGCGTAATCGCTATCGGTGATCTGATATTCGAGGACGCACGGGCGGAGCAGGAAGCCTTGCAGAAATACGATTGGTTGGATGAGGAACCGTTCTCGCGCCTCGACGAACTGCGCGCTGAGTTCAGTCGGTTAGGCATGACTCTGGACTGTCATCAATTTACGCCGGTTTCATGGGTCATACATGCAACGGGAGTCAGGCAACTATGAGTCTAAGAATCGCAGGTTAGGATGCGTTATGAAAGGCATAAAAGCACACACACATGAGGATCGAACGAGGGTGATAGAGGAGATGATCCCCCTTGTCAGGAAGGAATTCGGCGACAACCTGATTGGACTTGCGGCCCAGGGTTCCTATGCTCGGGGTGAGGATGGTCCATATTCCGATCTTGAGCTGATCGCCTTCCTGAAAAAAAAGCCCAAAGGTGAGATGGTCAGCGGCATGGCCAAAATTCGCGACGGCATGCTGGTGGAACTGCTTTGGACGACCCGCGAGAAGTACTTACAGAGCACGATCGATGTGAACGCAGATTGGTATCTCTCCGGTTCCGACGTTTTGCTGCCCGTTATCAACAAGGAGTACATCCGCAATATCGGGACCTACCAATCCAAACGGGTCAAGGAAAACTGCCTCAAGCACGCCGCTGAGCGCTTCTACGAGTTGCAGGAGAGCACGACCAAATTGCTCAACGCTATTGAGGATGACAACCTTGAGAACATCGGCCTGGTAGCCTTTGATATGTTTATGAACATGCTGGTGGTGCTGTCGTTTCTGAATCAGACTCCGTACACGACATTATCCCAGTTTGTCACGCAAGCCGCTCAGTTCCCTATGAAGCCGGATGGTTTTGATGAACTAACCGCGATCATGGTGAAAGGCGATTATCGAGACCTCGGTCGTCTGGAGGAAGCAGCCACAACGGTATTCGAAGGATTTGAACAACTCATGGACGACCTTGATGTAGAACTCTACTACGACAACATCGATCCCAATCGTCCCGTGAGGAACGTGCAATAGAGGAGACGTCATGACGAACGACCGGCCCTGGCACGAGCAGGATGAATTCTGGCGCGATACTCAGTCAGTCATGTTCTCCGAGGAGCGCCTGTCGAAAACCCCTGAGGAGATCGACCGCATGGTATCGTTTCTGGAACTCCATCCGGGCATGATGATTCTCGATATGTGTTGTGGTGTCGGGCGACATTCTCTGGAACTGGCGCGCCGTGGCTACAAAGTGACGGGAGTTGATCGCACCGAGAGTTATCTCGATACGGCACGTCAAGCAGCCGAAGCAGAGGGCCTGGAAATCGAATGCCTGCTCAGCGACATCAGGGAGTTCAGTCGCCCGGAGAGTTTCGATGTCGCCATAAACATGCTCACCTCGTTTGGCTACTTCGAGGACCCTGCTGAGGACAAGAAGGCCGCACGCAACCTTTGTGCATCTCTCAAACCCGGCGGACAGTTACTAATGCAGATGATGGGCAAAGAAGTCATTGCGCGCATATTCCAGGAACGCGACTGGCACGAAATGGAGGACGGGACTATCATTCTGGAAGAACGCAAAGTCACTCGCGATTGGGGCTGGATGGAGAACCGCTGGATAATGATCAGAGGTAACGAGCGTAGCGAACAACACTTCTGTTTCCGCCCATATTCCGCTGCCGAGTTGACCGGACTTCTGTTGGACTGCGGTTTCTCAGCCGCCCAGGCGTACGGCGGCATCGACGGCTCGCCCTATGATCATC